>NZ_QXDL01000359.1:0-2328 GCF_003574345.1 Calidithermus terrae | reverse complement strand
CCCGCCCCCAGGCATAAGCCTCGAGGTACTGCGGCGTCTGCGGCGCACAACGGGCCGAACCGAACACGGCAACGAGTCGCATGGGGTGAGCATATAGGAAGCGGTAAGCGGAGAGCAGTCAGCTTGTAGCCCGTGGTTTAACCCTCCCCGCGCGCGGGGAGGGTTTATCCCCCCCGGCCCCCCTTGTTAAGGGGGGTGACAAGGCGTCTCGCGTTTTGCGTCTCGCGTAAGACGTACGACGTACGACGCACGACCCGCGCTGGGCGTTCGGCCATTAACCATCGCACCCTTTGCACCCTACCACCCTCCTCTCCCCTGCCCCAACCGGTATCCTCAGGCTCATGGAAGTCCTGGCCCTGGTCTACCGCAACCTGCGCGCGCGGCCCGTGCGCAGCCTGCTGACGCTGCTGGGCATCGTGGTGGCGACGGCGAGCATGGTGTTGTTCATGTCTTTCGGGGAGGGGCTGCGCAAGGCGCTGGGGGCGGAGCTCTCGAGCGTGGGGCCGGCCCTGCTGGTGCTGCCGGAGGGGGTGGAGGCCTTCAGCGCGGGCTACCCCGAGCTGCGGCCCGAGGTGGTGGGGCAGCTCGAGGCCCTCGCCGGCGAGCTGGGCGTCACCAAAGTCATCCCCAGCGCGGTCTTCGTGCGGGGCGGCTTCGACCCCACGAGCAGCTTCGCCTTCCAGGGGCTGCCGCAGGGGGTCGGCCCCAAGGACCTCTACCCCAACCTCGAGGTGGCCGAGGGCGTGGTCACGCCGGGCGAGGGGGGCGCGGTGGTGGGCGGGACCATCGCCGAGCGCAACAAGCTGGGCCTGGGCAAGACCCTGCGCCTGTCGCCGGAGGTCTCGCTCGAGGTGGTGGGGGTGCTCGAGCGGGCCGGGGGCATCGCCGACAGCGTGATCTACGTGCCCGTCGAGGCCGTCCACGCGGTGCTGGGCACGAAGAACTACACCTCGGTCCTGCTGTCCGTCCGCGACGACCGCCGCGCCGAAGAGGTGGCCGCGGCCATCGAGGCCCGCATCCCCGGCGTGGACGCGCAGACGGCGGGCGACGTGCTCCGCTTCGCGGAGCGGGCGGTGCGCATCAGCGACCTGGTGCGCTTCGGCATCAGCCTGGTGGCCTTGCTGGTGGGCGGCCTGCTGGTGGCGAACACGGTGATGATGTCGGTCTACGAGCGCATCCGCGAGTTCGGGCTGATGCGGGCCATCGGGGCGCGGCGGCGCTTCATCTTCGGGCTGGTGCTGCTCGAGGCCCTCCTGCTGGGGCTGGTGGGCGGGCTGCTGGGGCTGCTGCTGGGCCAGGTGGCCTCCTTCGCGGTCAACTGGTACACCGTGCGGGAGGTGGGGCTCGCGCTCTCCTCGGTCACGCCGCGCCTGGCCCTCTTCGCGCTGCTGGTGGCGCTGGGGCTGGGCCTGCTGGCCGGCGTGCTGCCCGCCCGCACCGCCAGCCGCATCCCGGTGGTCGAGGCGCTGGGCCGGGTCTGAAGGGAGGACGACGTGCTCGAGGCCACCCACCTCACCAAACGCTTCCACCAGGGCGAGATCGACGTCGTCGCCGTGGACCGCTTCAGCCACCGCTTCCAGCCCGGCATCACCGCCGTGGTGGGCCCCTCCGGCTCGGGCAAGACCACCCTGCTCAACCTGCTGGCCGGTTTCGACACCCCCACCGAGGGCGAAGTGCGCGTGCAGGAGGGGGAAAAGGTCGTGGTGCTCTCCAAGCTCGACGAGGGCCGCCGCGCCGAGCTGCGCCTGCGGCTGATGGGATTCGTGTTCCAGCAGTGGAACCTCATCCCCACCCTCACCGCGCTCGAGAACGTCGCCTTCCCCCTGATGCTCGCCGGGCACCGCCTCAAGGAGCGCCAGGAGCGCGCCGCCGCCCTGCTGGCGCAGGTGGGCCTGGAGAAGCGGGTCAAGCACCTCCCCAACCGCCTCTCGGGCGGCGAACAGCAGCGCGTCGCCATCGCCCGCTCGCTGGCCCTCGACCCGCCCATCCTCTTCGCCGACGAGCCCACCGGCAACCTCGACAGCGCCTCGGGCGAGCGGGTGATGGAGCTCATCACCTCCCAAGCCCGCAAGGGCCGCACCGTCATCCTGGTGACGCACGACCTCGAGCTCGCCCGGCGGGCGGATTGGGTCTTGCGGTTGAGGGACGGGAGGTTGGTGGATGGCTGATGGTCGAGGGCCGATAGCCGGGCGCGGGTCGTGCGTCGTACGTCGTACGCAAGACGCAAGACGCCTCGGCCCTCGATCCTCGGCCCTAGACTCTCGACTTTTCACACGCCACGAGCTACGGGCCCTTAGTTATCGGCTATCGACCCTCCGCAAGAACGCC
>NZ_QXDL01000358.1:0-2343 GCF_003574345.1 Calidithermus terrae | reverse complement strand
CGGGATGTGGCTGCGGCCATCAATGTCCTGGCACGGTCGGGGCGTGCACCCGACCGCAGATGGGCTCGGACGGAGCCTTCGGGGATGGGTACGGCGTGGGCCGTCCCGTGAGAACCGAGAAGCCCCGTTCTGAAGAACGGGGAGTCGTCACCAAAATCTCAAACAATCGCCGGGCTCTGCCGTTTGACCGCTCGAGGCGTCCAGGGAGGTTAGCTATGCTCAAGGGTTTCAGGGACTTTATTTTCCGCGGCAACGTCGTAGACCTGGCGGTGGCGGTGGTCATCGGCGCGGCTTTTAGCGCGGTCGTGGACTCGCTGGTCAAGGACATCATCACCCCCGTCATCGGCCTCATCGGCGGCCAGCCCGACTTTTCCTCGATCCGCATCGGCGCCAACGCCCAGGGCGAGGGCGGCGTCGCCGTCGGCAACTTCATCAACGCCCTGATCAGCTTCACCATCAAAGCCGCCGTCATCTACTTCGCCATCGTCGTCCCCATGAAGCGCCTGACCGACCTGCTCAAGCGCAAAGAAGTCCCCGCCGGCCCGCCCGTTCCCTCAGAAGACATCATCCTGCTGCGGGAGATCCGGGACGCGCTGAAGAACCGGAATTCTTGAGCTAAGCGTTCAGCCATCAGCCGTCAACGGTCAGCTTGTGGCTTTTGGCTTTTGGAAAACCCTCCCCGGTCCTCCCCGCACGCAGGGAGGGTTATCCCCCCTAACCCCCCTTGCTAAGGGGGGAACAAGGCGTCTGGCGTCTTGCGTACGACGCAGGACGTAGGGCGCACGACGCTTTGACTACCGACCCCTCACATGTTCTCGATCAACGCCCGCCCGAACTCGCTGCACTTGAGCAGCGTAGCCTGGCGCCCTTCGGCCACCATCAGGCGGTGGAAGTCGTAGGTCACGCGGCCCTGGGCGATGGTCCTGGTCATGGCCTGGAGGATGAGGTCGGCGGCCTCGGTCCAGCCCATGTAGCGCAGCATCATCTCGCCGGAGAGGATGACGGAGGAGGGGTTGACCTGGTCCTTGCCCGCGTACTTGGGGGCCGTGCCGTGGGTGGCCTCGAAGACGGCGTGGCCGGTCTTGTAGTTGACGTTGGAGCCGGGCGCGATGCCGATGCCGCCGACCTGGGCCGCGAGCGCGTCGGAGATGTAGTCGCCGTTGAGGTTGAGGGTGGCGATCACCGAGTACTCGGCCGGGCGCAGCAGGATCTGCTGTAAGAAGTTGTCGGCGATCATGTCCTTGACGGTGATGGTGTTGCCCGTCTTGGGGTTCTTGAAGGTGAGCCAGGGGCCGCCGTCGAGCTCGGTCGCGCCGTACTTGGCCTTGGCGAAGGCGTAGCCCCAGTCGCGGAAGGCGCCCTCGGTGAACTTCATGATGTTGCCCTTGTGCACCAGCGTCACGCTAGGGAGGTCGTTGTGTACGGCGTAGTCCAGGGCGGCCTCCACCAGGCGCTGGGTGCCCTCCTCGGAGACGGGCTTGATGCCGATGCCTGCGGTCTGGGGGAAGCGGACCTTGCCGTAGGCCTTGGGGAACTGGCTCTGGAGGAACTCGAGGATCTGCTTGACCTCCGGCGTCCCCGCCGCCCACTCGATGCCCGCGTAGATGTCCTCGGTGTTCTCGCGGAAGATCACCATGTTGACGAGCTCAGGGTGGCGCACGGGGCTGGGAACGCCCTCGAACCACTGCACCGGCCGCACGCAGGCGTAGAGGTCGAGCTCCTGCCGCAGCGCCACGTTGATGCTGCGGATGCCCCCGCCGACGGGGGTGGTGAGGGGGCCCTTGATGGCGACGCGGTACTCGCGGATGAACTCGAGCGTCTCCTCGGGCAGCCAGATCACCTCCCCGTACACCTCGTTGGCCTTCTCGCCCGCGTAAATCTCGGCCCAGGCGATCTTCCGGCGCCCGCCGTAGGCTTTGGCTACGGCCGCGTCGAGCACCGGCTGCGAAGCCCGCCAGATGTCGGGTCCGGTGCCGTCACCTTCGATGAAGCCGACGATAGGCTGGTCAGGTACCTGCAATACGCCGTCCTGGATGGTAATCTTATCGCCCGCAGGCACCTTGATGCGTTGGTAGGACATTGTTTTTCCTCCTGAGTCAAGAGCATAAGCCACGGCTGGTATACCGTGCAAAGTGAGGGGGATGTGCGGATGGCCGGGTGCGGGGCGTGGGTGGTGGGTCGTACGTCGTACGCAAAAAGCCAAACGCAAAACGCCAAACGCCAAACGCAATACGCGTGTCTTACGTCTTACGTCGTACGCAAGACGCAAGACGCGAGGTGCCTTGTTTCCCCCTTA
This sequence comes from Calidithermus terrae, assembly GCF_003574345.1. Lineage (NCBI taxonomy): Bacteria > Thermotogati > Deinococcota > Deinococci > Thermales > Thermaceae > Calidithermus > Calidithermus terrae. The sequence continues at coordinate 47 of NZ_QXDL01000358.1, read as the reverse complement.
GCAAGGGGGGTTAGGGGGGATAAGCCCACCCCGCCGGCGGGGTGGGC
>NZ_QXDL01000357.1:0-2366 GCF_003574345.1 Calidithermus terrae | reverse complement strand
CTCCCAGCCCCCCCGCACCACGCTCTACGTCCAGGACGGCGTGGCCTACTACCGCACCGCCCAGTTCGCCGACATCGCCGAAGCGCTGTGCGAGCACGGCGAGATCGAGCCCGTGCGCATGGTGTTCATCGAGCCCGAGGACCGGCGCAGCGAGTACTGGTTCAACCCCCAGTACGAGCAATTCCTGCTGCAGGAGATCATCCCCGCCGTGGAGTCCCACTACGGCAAGACCGAGCAGAAGGGGCTTTGGGGCGCCAGCCTGGGCGGGGTGGTCTCGGCCTGGCTGGCCTTCCGCAACCCCCAGCTTTTCCAGGTGGTGGGCACCCAGTCGGCCTGCCTGACCCTCGAGCCCGGCGGCGACGACAGCTACACCGCCCCCGAGTGGCTCACCCAGCAGTACGCCGGCGCCGAGCGCCTGCCGCTGCGCTTCTACTGCGAGACCGGCCAGATCGAGTGGCTCTTAGCCCCCAACCGCCGCTTCGCCGCGATGCTGCAGGACAAGGGCTACCCCCACGCCTACCTCGAGCGCCCCTCCGGCCACAACTGGATGACCTGGCGGCAGGGGCTGGCCCCGGGCCTGCGTTACCTCTTCCCCAAGGCCCGCCAAGGCGGAAAATCCGTCTGAGACGGCAAAAAGGCAGCTCAGCCCCACTCGCCGTTTTTTTAAGCGCGGTTACCACTGTAGCAGATTTTCGCCTTGGCGTCACCAGGGCGTAGCTCGCGGTGCGCCGCGGGGTTTGGGGCTACCCTGGTACGGATGGGACTTGCCGAAGCTATCCTCGCGATCGTTATCATCGTCGCCCTCGAGGCGATTCTCTCCGTGGACAACGCCATGGTGCTGGCGGTGATGGTCAAGCCGCTGCCCCCTGAATTGCGCAAGAAAGCACTGCTGTACGGCATCATCGGGGCCTACGTGCTGCGCGGGCTGGCCCTGCTGTTCGCCACGGTGATCATCAACGTCTGGTGGATCCAGGTGCTCGGCGGCGTCTACCTGATCTACCTCGCCGTGAAGTTCTTCCTCAGCCGCCAGTCCGACGAGGTCCGGTCCCCCGAGGAGGAGGTCAGGGCCTCCGTCCAGCAGTCCTTCTGGCGCATCGTGGTGATGGTCAACGTCGTGGACTTGGCCTTCGCCATCGACTCGGTGCTGGTGGTGGTGGCCTTCAGCAAGGTGTTCTGGGTGATCTTCACCGGCGTCGCCATCGGCATCCTGCTGATCCGGCTGGCCGCGGGCTGGATGGTGCGGGTGATGGAGAGCTACCCCCGCCTCGAGCAGGTCGCCTACGCGGTGGTGGGCTGGGCCGGGCTCAAGCTCACCCTCGAGGGCTGGAACCTGGGCGCCGAGGTGTGGCTGCACAACGAGGCCCTGGCCCTGCACCTGCCCAAGGAGCTGTTCCTGGGCGTCACGCTGCTGATCCTGGCGGTGGGCACGCTGTGGGCGCTGCGCTCGAGCGACCGCTCCCCCAGCAGCACCTGACCCCTCCCCCCTCTCGCCTGCCCCTTTCCGCCGCCACGCCCCCCGTGGCGGCTTTGCCTAAAGACGTGCCCTTAGGAGGTTCGACGTGGAGATCGGACAAGCGCTGACGGTGATCGGAATTCTCATCGTGCTCGAGGCCATCCTCTCGGCCGACAACGCCATGGTGCTGGGGGTCATGGTGCGCAAGCTGCCCCCGCCCTGGCGGCAGCGGGCGCTGTTCTACGGCATCGCCGGGGCCTACGTGCTGCGCGGGCTGGCGCTGGTCTTCGCCGCGCTGCTCATCGAGTTCTGGTGGGTGCAGGCGCTGGGCGCGGTCTACTTGCTCTACATCGCCTTCAAGCACTTCTTCGGCAAACAGGCCAGGCCCGCCCACGCCCCCGAGGAGCTCACCGCCGGCGGGGTGCTCAAGAGCGTCACCCCCCGCCAGTTCTGGACCATCGTGGCCCAGATCGAGCTCGCCGACTTGGCCTTCGCCGTGGACTCGGTGCTGGTGGCGGTGGCCCTCTCCGACAACATGGCGATCATCTTCACCGGGGTCTTCGTGGGCATCCTGGCCCTGCGCTTCGTGGCCGGGGTCTTCGTGGGCCTGCTCGAGCGCTTCCCCCGCTTCGAGGCCGTAGCCTACGCCATCGTGGCCCTGGCCGGGGTCAAGCTGGCCCTCGGCGGCTGGGACAAGTTCGTCAAGGAGGTGCTCATCCGCCCCGAACTCGTCAGCGGCATCGACAAGACCCAGTTCTCCTTCTTCATCCTGGGCGCACTGGTGCTGGGCACGATCTGGGCGGTAAGCCAGCGGAGGGAAAAGCTGGGGAGCGAGGAACGGGTTTAGGGTAATGGGGCTCGTGGCTCGTGGTTGACCCCACCCCGTCCTCCCCGCGTGGGGAGGGACGGGGTG
>NZ_QXDL01000356.1:0-2367 GCF_003574345.1 Calidithermus terrae | reverse complement strand
CGATGCTCAGCTGCGTCCGGTCCGACAGGTCCAGCCACATCCGCTGGCCCCCCACCTCCACCCAGGTCTCGCCCTTCGGCAACAGGGCCACGTACCGCCGGAACAGCCACCGCCCCAGCCCCGTCTGGCCCAGGCCCGTCCGTCCTAGTACCGCCGTCGCGAGCTGGCCGATTTTGATCAATCCGTGCATGAAAACCCCTCCTGAATGTCCCTACGCGCGCGAAGACTCCGCGAAAGCCGAGGTGCCATAAATGCACCGATTATAGGGATTTTCCCCGGAGACTCGCGTTCAAAGCTCACAAAAGCCGTGGGCTCGAGGCCCCTCAGGCTCCGGCCGCGTCGCTCAGGGGGAGCCGGACGACGGCGGTGGTGCCCTCGCCCAGCTCGCTCTCGAGCCAGATCCTTCCCCCGTGCTGCTCCACGATCCAGCGGGCGATGGACAGCCCCAGCCCCGTGCCACCGGGATCCTCCCCGCGCACCCGGGCCCGGTCGGCCCGCCAGAAGCGCTCGAAGACGTGGGGCAGGTCCTCCGGGGCGATGCCGATGCCGGTGTCCACCACCCGCAGCTCGGCCTCTTCGTCCACCCGCCGCACCCCGGCCGCGATGCTCCCCCCCGGCGGGGTGTACTTCACCGCGTTCTCCAGCAATTGCAGCACCAGTTGCCCCAGGCGGTCGCCGTCGCCCCGCACCAGGGCCTCGTCCAGGGGCCCCAGGCTCAGGCGGTGCTGGCGCACCAGCCCCTGGGCGCTCTCGACGACCTCACGCAGCACCCGGTCGAGCCGGACGGGCGCCAGTTGCAACGCCGCCCCGGCGTCGCCGCGGGCCAGCGCCAGCATGTCGTTGACCAGCCGGGAGAGCCGGCGGGCCTCGTGCACGGCGTCGCGCAGGGCCTCCTGGCGCTCGGCCTCGGGCATGTGGGGGAAGCTCAGGAGCACCTCGAGGTTGCCCTGCAGGCTGGTGAGGGGCGCGCGCAGCTCGTGGGCGGCGTCGTTGACGAAGCGCTTCTGGGCCTCCATCAGCTCCCTGAGGTGGCGCTGGCTCTCGCGCAGGGCCCCCTCGGTCCGGATGCGCTGGCGCAGCGCGCGGGTGAGCTCGTCGATCTTCTGGTTGAGCAGGGCGAAGCGGGCCCCCGCCTCCTCCTTGCTGCGCAGCCGCAGGAAGATCAGGCCGGGCGAGCCCTTGGCCGGGCGGACCGCCGCCCCCTCGCAGCGGTAAGGGCGCGGCCTCTGCTCCCCGTCGAGCCACTCCAGGCCGCCGGGCACCATCTGGCCGCTGCCCAGGCAGGTCGCCAGGTAGCGCTCGAGCTGCTCCCGCGGCGTGGCGACGAGCTCGAACAGCAGCCGCCCCTTCAGCCGCGACGGGGGCGAGCCCAGCCGCTCGGACGCCGGGTTGGCCGCCAGGATCCGGCCCTCCGCGCTGAGGAGCAGGGAGGGCTCGGGGAGCACTTTGGTGAAGGCCAGGAAGGCCTCGGGGGTCACGCGCGCTCTTCCTCCCCGAAGTACTCACGCCCCAGCGCCGCCTCGGCCTCGGGGGTGGGGGCCAGGTGCACCACCACCCGGCAGCCGGGGGCGCCCTGGGCGATGGTCTCCTGCAGCTCCACCTTGGCGTAGCCCAGGTTCTCCGCGGCGATCGCGCCGAAGACGTTGGAGGTCATCATGCACATGGCCGGGCGGCCCAGCACCTTCTCGGCGAAGGGGCAGGCCCGGTTGCCCAGCACGATCCGGGTCTCGCTCTGCTCGACGACGTAGAAGTCGCCCCGGATGCGCCGCTTGAGATCGACGAGCACCTCGGCCACCTCCTCGCGGCTGAGCGGCGCGCGGCCCAGGGCCCGGCGGTACTCCAGGCTGATGGCGTGCCCCATGTTGAGGCCCACCACGCTGATGAAGCCCGAGGCCTCCTCGAGGCCCACCACGTCCTGCAAGGTGCCGGAGAGTTCGCGGATGAGGGTGCGCAGGAACACGTCGCGCTCGAGCGGCACCTCGAGGCGGGCGACTTCGGAAGGCGGGTTGCTCGGCTGGTTCATTCTTCCCCCTGGCACGCCGCGCGCCGCCTTGGCTGCGGCGAGCGCGTGCGGCTTTGCCTGCTCCAGGCCTCAGGTGCCCGGTTTCTGAACCCATGGGGCCTGAAACGCCGTGAATCCGGCCGCCGACGGGTTCCCCGGTCCACCATTGTACGCCCCGCCCGGTGTGCCCGGATGGGAAGCGCGCCGGGGGCAATGTGGGCGGCCGACCCAAGCGCCGGGGCAAACCCGATATGGTATGGGGCGTGCAAGCGCTGCGCGTGGCCCTGCCCCTGCCCCTGGAGCCCATGAGCTACCTGCCCCCCCACGGCGTGGAGGGCGAGCTGAGGGGGCGGCGGGTGGTGGTG
>NZ_QXDL01000355.1:0-2381 GCF_003574345.1 Calidithermus terrae | reverse complement strand
GGGTGACGGGGTGAGGGCCGTGGGGTAGGGTAGACCCGATGAAGGCCCTGATCTTCGACTTCGACGGCACCATCCTCGACACCGAGCAGGCCGAGTACACCGCCTGGACCCAGACCTACGCCCGCTACGGCGGCGAGCTCACCCTGCAGGACTACCTCCCCTGGGTGGGCACCGCCGACCCCGTCTTCGACCCCTACGCCCACCTCGAGGCCCAGATCGGCCCCTTCGACCGCGAGGCCTTCGACCGCGAGCGCCGGGAGAAGCTCTACGCCCTGCTGGCCGAGCTCCAGCCCCTCCCCGGCGTGCTCGACTGGCTCGAGCGGGCCCGTTCGCTGGGGCTGAGGCTGGCGGTGGCCTCGAGCTCGAGCGCCCGCTGGGTGCTGGGGCACCTCGAGCAACACCGCCTGCACGGGTTCTTCGAGCACGTGATCACCCGCGAGCACGTCGAGCGCACCAAGCCCGACCCCGCGCTCTTCCTCAAAGCGGCACAAGCCCTGGGAACCGCCCCCGCCGAGTGCGTCGCGGTGGAGGACTCCCTCAACGGGGTCAAAGCTGCCAAAGCCGCCGGCATGTACGCCCTGGCCGTCCCCAACTTCCTCACCCGCCACCTCGACCTCAGCCCCGCCGACCGCCTCCTCCCCAGCCTGGCCGGACTGAGCCTCGAGCAGTTCCTCCAGGAGCTCAAGGCCGGCATAGCCGTGTTAAGGGAGACCCGCGGGCCATAGCTCGTGGCCTGTGGCTCGTGATGGGTCGAGGGTCTAGGGCCAAGGCGTCTGGCGTTTCGCGTCTTGCGTTTTGCGTACGGCGTAGGGCGTAGGACGTACGACCCGCGTTCGACTATCGACCCCCACCCTGCACCAGCTTCACCATCTGCCGGATCGCCCCCGCGTGGTAGGCCGTGTGCGCGATGTTGTCGATCATCAGGGCCACGCCCGGCTCGCGCCAGGTGGGGCGGCTGTGGGCCATCTCCAGCAGCGTTTCGTACTGCTGGCGCAGCCCGGCCTTGAGGGCTTCCCACTCGGCCTCGCTCACCTGCTGCACCTTCCAGCTATCGGCCCAGTTGATCTCGGGGCGCTCCCCGCGCAGCCAGGCGTTGGCGACCTCGAGCGTGAAGCGCACGTGCTCGGCGTGGGCCGCCACCGTGGCGCGGCCCTCGGCGGGGGCCCGCGAGGCCTGCTCGGCGCTGACGTTTTCGAGGGCGAAGAGCAGGCCGTTGTACCAGCCGCCGTTGTGCTCGTCGCCCTCGAGGGCCATCTTGAGGGAGTGCACCAGGACGTTGCCCAGCGCCGGGAGGGAGAACTCGGGGTATTGTTCGCTGCGCACGTTACTTCCTCCTCTTCAGATTTCAGGACTGCGGTTATGAAATTAGCAGAATCGCCCGGGCGCCGCCATCCTACGCCCGGTGGAGCGGGGCCCGTGGCAGCGGGCTACCCAACTCACCCGCCCCTGCGCTACCCTCTTGTCAACACCCCCAAGGAGCCGATGATGAGCGAAGAACTGCCCATCCGCCAGGACATCGAAGTCAGCGTGGAGGTGCTGTACGCCGACCAGCACAGCCGCCCCGGTGAGCACGTCTTCGTCTACTTCATCACCATCACCAACCACGGCGCCGAGACCGTGCAACTGCTCTCGCGCCACTGGGTCATCACCCAGGCCGTCGGCCAGCCCGAGGAGGTCGTGGGCCCGGGCGTGGTCGGCGAGCAGCCGGTGCTCGAGCCCGGCCAGGCCTACCGCTACAACAGCTTCTGCCCCATCGCCCGCCCCCCCGGCCAGATGCGCGGCTGGTACACCTTCCAAAACATCCTGGGCCACCGCTTCCGCGTCCCCATCCCGCCCTTCGACCTGCGCCTGCCCCAGAGGCACCTGAACTGAGGCCCGTGGTTTGCCAAGGGCCGAGGGCCAGGGCGTCTCGCGTTTGGCGTTTAGCGTTTAGCGTTTTGCGTCTTGCGTACGACGTAGGACGTACGACGTACGACCCGCACCTGGCGTCTTGCGTTCGGCGCCGGGCGCCCAGCTACCGCCCCTCGACATTCTCCGCCACCGGCCGCTCGGCGAGCGTCGCCATCTCGCGGAAGCGCTTGGCGTGGTAGCTGCCGAGAACGCTCTCGATCTGGGCGGAGAGGTGGTGCAGCAGCTGGCCGGGCTCGAGGGCGCCGAACTCCTCGCGGAAGCGCTCCATCACCCAGGGGGCGCGGCTGCCGAAGCGGCTTTGGACCACCTCATGGGCCGCCTGCCAGATGCGCTCGGGGTCGAGGAGGGCTGAGACGGCGGCCTCGAGCTCGGCCCGCAGCACCTCGCGGTAGAAGGGGGTGTCGCCGATGTCGTAGCCCAGGTCCTGCCCGCTGAGGAGCACCCGGCCCCCGCCCTGGATGTAGCTGCGG
>NZ_QXDL01000354.1:0-2390 GCF_003574345.1 Calidithermus terrae | reverse complement strand
AGCCCAGGGTTTGCAGGGGCAGCCCCGCCCTGGGCTACCCCACCCTCGCGCTGTGGGGGGCGGGGCTGCCCCTGCAAACCCTGGGCTTCCTCCAGGCCGACCCCCGCTGGGTCGCGCTGGGGGGCGGCCTGGTGCTGCTGGGGTTGCTGCTCTTCGCCGGGCACCTGGCGCTGGCCTTCCGGCGGGCCTCGAGGTGGAGCCCCGTCGCCACCGCGCTGGCTTGGGTGAGTTTCTACCTGGCCCTCACCCCCCTGCTGGGGATGCTGCAAGCCCTCACCCTGCGCTACGGCCTCTACGACCCCGAGCGCATGGCCGGGCACGTGCTGGCCGGGCTGGTGGGCGTGTTCCTGCTCTCGATCCTGGGCGTGGGGCACAAGCTCGTCTCGATGTTCACCCTCAGCCACGGCACCGACGAGGGCGTGCTGGGGCTGCTGCTGTGGGTGCTCAACCTGGGCCTGCTGGGGCTGGCCCTGGGGCAGCCGATGGGCCTGGGCCTGCTGGCGCTGGGCCTCGCGCTGGCCTTCTACGACACCTGGCGCGTCCTGCGCCACCGGGTCAAGCGGGCGCTGGACGTGGGGGTGCGGCACTACCTGGCCGGGCTGGCCTTCCTGCCGCTTTCCCTGGGGGCCCTGCTCGCCGCCGAGCCCCTGCGGGCCGGGCTGTGGTTCGGCCTGGGCTTCTTGGGGCTGGTGGTGAGCGGCATGCTCTACAAGATCGTGCCCTTCCTGGTCTGGACCCAGCGCTACGCGCCCCGGGTGGGCCTCGAGCCCGTCCCCGCCCTCAAAGCCATGCTGCCCGAGCGCGCCGCCGACGCGGCGGGGCTGCTGCTCGGGCTGGGCGCGCTGCTGACGCCCTTCTGGCCGCCCGCCCTGTGGCTGTGCACGGCCGGGGCCCTGCTGTGCGCGTACGCCCTCGAGGAGGTGCTCCGCCCGTGAACCCCTTGGAAGAACAAGCCCGCCGCCTGCTCAGCCAGGTCTACGACCCCGAGCTCGGCCTCGACGTGGTCAACCTCGGCCTGATCTACGAGATCCGGGTCGAGCCCCCCGCCGCCCACGTGCGCATGACCCTTACCACCCCCGGCTGCCCCCTGCACGAGTCCATGCAGGAGGCCGTGCGCCGGGCGCTCACGGGGCTCCCCGGCGTCGAGAACGTGAGTGTCGAGCTGGTCTGGACCCCGCCCTGGACCCCGGCGCGCCTCTCGCCGGAGGCGCGCAAGGCGCTGGGCTGGGGGTGAGGCGAGGTCGATAGCCGATAGCCAATAGTCGATAGCTGCGTTGGGCACGGCTGTCTAAGGGGTTTTGTCTTGTAGGGCCGGGTAGGCCCCCGCGGGCTTCTGCCACTGAAGGGGAAAACGGAGGGCGGGATCCCCGGGGGGATCCCGCCCTGGTCTGGTGGAGCTGAGGGGATTCGAACCCCTGACCTTCGCAGTGCGATTGCGACGCGCTCCCAGCTGCGCTACAGCCCCTCGCCCGCGCTCACTATCTTAGCGGGGGCGGCGGGGGCTGTCTAGCCTTCCTTGACCCGGACCTCCACGCGGCCCTTCTTGTCCTTGACCTCGAGGCGCGCCTTGCCCTTGCCGCGGCGGTACTCGGCCTTGTAGCTGCCCTTCTTGTACTCGTACTTCACCCGCTGCCAGCCGCGCGCGCGCAGGTCGCGGTCGTGGTAGCCGAAGACGGGCTCGAGGCGGCTGGTCTGGTAGACCACCACCACGCCCTGGGGCTCGGGGAAGCGCTGCACGACGACGAGGTTGGGCACCAAGGTGATGCGCAGCTCGGCGCTGAGGGTGACCGAGGGGCCGTAAAGGGTGATCTGCTGGGCCAGCGACAGCGAGCCCAGCGCCAGGAGGAGGCACACGAACCAGCGTTTCATGAGACCAGCCTAGCCCGGCGGGGGTAAACCGCGGGTGTGAGGGGGGTAAACGGAGGGTTGACGCGGCACGAACGGGAAATTTGAGTAAAATGAAGACCAATGAATTCCGACGCCTGGGAAATTCTGGCCGAGCCTTTCGCCGTGGGTGAAGTGCAGTGGCGGGTGGAAGCCCTCTCCAAGGACAAGCGCCGGGCCATGGTGGTGCCCTACATCGACGCGCGCAACGTGCTCGACCGGCTCGACGAGGCGGTGGGGCCGGAGGGCTGGCAGGACAGCTACGAGGTGCTCGCGGCGCAGGAGGGCAGCTTCGCGGTGCGCTGCCGCCTGAGCGTGCTGGGGGTCTCGAAGGAGGACGTGGGCGAGGGCGAGAGCCTCAAGGCCGCCTTTTCCGACGCCCTCAAGCGCGCAGCCGTCAAGTTCGGGGTCGGGCGCTACCTCTACCGCCTCGAGAAGCAGTGGGTCGACCACGACCCCGACACCGGGCGCTTCACCCCGCCCCACATCGACGGCCACCCCCAGCC
>NZ_QXDL01000353.1:0-2442 GCF_003574345.1 Calidithermus terrae | reverse complement strand
GGGCTGGCCGGGGTGGGCGCGCGGGCCCCGCACACCCTCTCCGGCGGTCAGCAGCAGCGGGTGGCCGTGGCCCGCGCGCTGGTGCTCGAGCCCCCCCTCCTCCTCTTCGACGAGCCGCTGTCCAACCTCGACGCCAAGCTGCGCCGCTCGGTGCGCGCCGAGCTGCGGGCCCTGCAGCAGGAGCTGGGCATCACCGCGCTCTACGTCACCCACGACCAGGAGGAGGCGCTGGCCCTCTCCGACCGCATCGCGGTGATGAACGCCGGGCGCTTGCAGCAGGTGGGCACGCCCGAGGAGATCTACCGCTACCCGGCCAACCCCTTCGTGGCCGGCTTCATCGGCATGACCACGCTGCTCAAGGGCGAGGCCCAGCCGGACGGCCCGGGGGTGCGCGTGCGCTTAGGGTCGGCCGTGCTCGAGGCCTACGCCCCCCAGCCCTTCAGCGGCCCCGCCCTCCTGGCCCTGCGCCCGGAGGACGTGCGCGTGGGCGAGGGCGACCTCTCGGCGACCGTGCGGCGGGTGGCCTACCTGGGCGAGCGCTTCGAGGTGCACCTGGAGAGCCCCTGGGGCGAGGTGCTGGCCTACGTGCCCTCCGAGGCCCGCCCGCAAGCCGGGCAGGCGGTCCCCTTCCGCGTCGCCTGGGCGACGGCCTACCCCGCCTGAGGCTCAGCGCGCGCGGCGGTAGGTGATCACGCACTGCCCGGGCGGGCAGCTCGCGAGCTGCAGCACCAGGGTGTTGCGGTCGGGGAAGCGGTAGTAGTGGGTCTCGCCGTCGGGGTAGCGGATGGGGATGTACACGTAGCCCCCGCCTGGGTGCGCGTCTCCTGGGAGTAGCTGCCGTTGGGCTGGAAGACCATCTGCACGTAGGTCGGCCCGAAGTTGGGGTCGTTGTAGCGGGCCTCCCAGACCCCCACGAAGGCGTTGCTCTGGGCCAGGCCCAGCGCCAGGATGCCGAGGAAAAACGCTGCCATAACCCGTGCCATGGGCTCCTCCCGGGGTTGTTCGGCGTTGCCTTATGCCCGATTCGGTCGGTTCGTCACCGAACGGTGACGCCGCCCCGCCAAGGCGGGGCGGCCGACCGAAGTTATCCGCGTAGCGGAGGGCGATACCGCCCCTCGGGAGGGAGACGCTTGCTTCGCCGACCGTCAGGGAGGGGTGTGCTCTGGGATTCAAAAAGATGGCCTCTGAAAGGCTTTGGGCTTAGACGACTGTCTTTTTGAATCCGGTATTACTCTAGCCCTAACCGCCCGCGCTATTCGGGCGCGGTTCCAGGGAGCCTCGAGGGTGAGGCGCCCTGGCTTTGCCCGGGGGGATTGGCGGTAAGCTATTCCCCGTGAGTGCCCTTTACCGCCAGGCCCGGCCCTCCACCTTCGACGAGATGGTGGGGCAGGAGCACGTCAAGGAGGTGCTCCTCAACGCGCTGCGTTCGGGGCGGCTGGCCCAGGCCTATCTCTTTTCCGGCCCGCGGGGGGTGGGCAAGACCACCAGCGCCCGCCTCATCGCCCAGGCCGTCAACTGCACCGGGTCTGACGAGGGGGTGCGCGGAGCGCATGCCGGCAATGCCGGTAACCCGACCAGGCCCTGCGGGGTGTGCGAGGGCTGCCGGCTGGTGCGCGAGGGGCGGCACCCCGACGTGCTCGAGATCGACGCCGCCAGCAACAACTCCGTCGAGGACGTGCGCGACCTGCGCGAGAAGATCCTGCTGGCCCCCTTGCTCTCCAGCCGCAAGGTGGTCATCCTCGACGAGGCCCACATGATGTCCAAGAGCGCCTTCAACGCGCTGCTCAAGACGCTGGAGGAGCCGCCCGAGCACGTGATCTTCATCTTCGCCACCACCGAGCCCGAGCGCATGCCCCCCACCATCCTCTCGCGCACCCAGCACTTCCGCTTCCGCCGCCTCTCCGAGGGCGAGATCGCCGAGAAGCTCGGGCGCATCGTGCAGGGCCTGGGCCGCGAGGCCGAGCCGGCCGCGCTGCGCCTGGTGGCCCGCATGGCCGACGGGGCCATGCGCGACGGGGAGAGCCTGCTGGACCGGCTGCTGACGCTGGAAGGCGCCATCACCCTCGCCCAGACCGAGGCCGCGCTGGGCCTGCCGCCGCAGGAGGCGCTGTTCGCGGTGGCCGAGGCGCTCGACGGCGGGCGCATCCGCGAGGCCCTCGAGCGCACCCAGCACCTCTACACCCAGGGCTTCGCCGCCCGCACCCTGGCCCAGGGCCTGATGGAGGCCCTGCGGGCCGGGCTCTACGCGCGGCTGGGCCTGGGCACGGGGCCGCACCTCAGCGCCCCCGAGGAGCGCCTGGTCGCGGCCATGACCGCCCTCGACGAGGCCCAGGAGCGCCTCGCCAAGCGCTCCGACGCGCTGGCGCTCGAGCTCGCCGTGCTGGCGGCCTACCAGGCCCTGCACGCCGTCGCGGCCACGGTCGCCTCGAGCCCCGCCCCGGC
>NZ_QXDL01000352.1:0-2480 GCF_003574345.1 Calidithermus terrae | reverse complement strand
GGATGGAGGTGCGGGTGAAGGGCTCGACGAAGACGCCCCTGGAGGCCACCGGGGCCAGGGCGTCGTTGCCGATGTGCAGCGACTGCACGTTGCTCAGCGAGCCCAGGTTGAAGCTCAGGGTGGGCTGGGGGATGCCCAGGCGGTTCTCCGGGCCGAAGTAGGCGGTGGTCACGCCGGGGGCGGTGGGCTCGAGGTAGAACACGAAGCCGTTGCGCCGGGCGAGCTCTTGCAAAAAGGCCCGGTCGGTGCCCTGCTGCCAGGGGGTGCGGTAGAGCACGAGGGGGAAGTCGGTGGTGGGGGTCGCCAGCGGCACGACGCCGTAGCGGGCGTAGCGGCTGGCGATGACCTGGTTGAAGATCAGGAAGTCGGGGCGGTTGTCGTAGGGCTCGTTGCGCTCCTCGAGGTCCATCATCTGCCCCACGTCCTGGCCCATCACCGTGAGCCTCGAGCCCCCCGCCTCGGCGCTGGGCTCGAGCTGGTGGTGGGTGATGACCCCGTTGATGAGGGCGTGGGGCGCCAGGCCCAGGATGGCCGCGACCACCACCAGCGAGCCCGGATTGAGCGCGCCGCTCCTGAGCAGGGTGTAGTCGAGGCTCTTGTCCTTGTGCAGGCCGAAGACCAGCCGGAAGCCGCTGGGGGCGCGGTCGTTGAAGTGCACCTCCACCTCCTGCAACGCCCGCATGGCCTCGACGGGCGCGGGGCGGGGGAGGTTTTCCCCCACCCACAGCAGCACCCGGATGCCCAGCACGCCCGTGAGCACCTAGACCTCCGGCATCGCCACCCGGATCAGGCGGCCCACTTCCTCGAGTTCCTCCGGTTGCAGCACCGCGTTGGCGTCGCAGACCCGCCAGAACTGCGCGGGGTCGCCCAGGTAGCGGGCCGTGAGGTTGTCGAGCCGCTCGCCCTGGGTGAAGCGGTGCTCCAGCAGCAGCGTGGAGGCCGACAGCGGCGGCAGGAAGCGCCGGCGCACGTAGCGCACCTCGCGCTCTTTCCCGTCCGCGTCGCGGCGGGTGAGGGTGGCGGTGGGCAAGGGGTAGTAGCGGCTGCTGGGGTCGAACATGCTAGCCTCCGGTCGAGGGCAACTCGGTGAGGTTTTCGGCGCTGCCGAGGGTAGCCATGACTTCCTTGGCGATCTGGTGGGCCATGAACAGCGCCCCGCCGGGGCTGAGCAGGCCGTAGTCCTGGTAGGTCAGCACCTGCAGGTCCAGCCGCACCCGTGCCCGGATGGGGTTGAGGCTGGGGTCGAAGGCCTCCTCGGTGATCTGCAGGCCGCTGAGCTTGACCGGCACCACCCGCCGGGGCCCCCACACCAGCACCGTGAAGGGCGCTTCGGGGGGCACCACCTCCACGATGCCCAGCCGCAGCAGCACCTCGTTGGCGATCACCAGGCCCGACTTGGGGTACAGCAGCATCTCCAGCGCCGAGAGGGCGGGGTAGACGCCCATGCTCACCGCGCTGTCCTTGGCCTGCTCGAGCTGGTCGGCGGCGTCGATCTCGACCTCGAGGCCGATCGTCTCGCGCGGCGGCCCTTTGAGCCGCAGGACCTCGCTCTGCTCCGCGCCGGCCTGGGGGGTGAGGGCGCTGGCCTGGATGGAGCGGGTGAGGGTGTCGGGGTTGTACTGGAAGACGATCACGCTGGCGACGGGGTTGAGCACGTCGAGGCCGATGAGGGCGCCCTTGTGCACCTTGGGCGAGCGGGGAAAGCTGGTCATGGGGGTCCCCTCCGCTGGTCGGGGCGCTCGCCGGGCTCGCGGCACTCCCCGCGGAAGAGCTCGCCGCGGGGCAGGGGCACGCCCTCGAAGAGCCGCAGGTGCTCGGGCGCGCAGGCGATGGGCGTGCCGACGATCTGCTCGAGCTGCCGCGGCGTGAGCCGCAGCGAGGGGGGCGGCGGGGGCGGGGGCTCGAGGAAGATCAGGGCGCGGCGCAGCGGGCGGTAGATGGCCTCCAGCCGCTGCGAACGGGTCAGGCGGCCAGTTCCCGAGCGCCCGGTGCGGAACTGCTCGACCTGGGCCTCCACCTCGGCCCGCACCTCGGGCGGCAGCCCCTCGCCGGTGACGTGCTGCTCGGCCAGCGGGTCGGGTTGCCCGGCCTGGGGCGCCGCCAGGGTGCGCTCGAGGTGGCCGAGCAGGTCGCGGTTGGCGACCTCGCGCCCGCCGCTCGAGCCGAAGAGCTCCCCCTGCCCCTCGGTGGGGATGGGCGCGTCGAGGGCGGCTTGCAGCGCGTCGGCGCGCAGGAGGAGCAGGCTGCCCAGGGCCGCGCGGATGGCCGCCCGCAGGTCGTCGCGGGCCCGCCGGGCGCGGCCCTCGGCGAGCTCGAGGTTGCCCTCGAAGCCGCCCGGGCGCTGCCGGGTGAGCGGCCCCGCGCGCCGCCCTCGAGGATCACCTCGGCCTCGACGGTGGGGTTGCCCCTCGAGTCCAGCACTTCCCGGCCCTTGATTTCCACAATCGTCGTCATAGCGTTGCTCCTCCGTGGAAACACTT
>NZ_QXDL01000351.1:0-2488 GCF_003574345.1 Calidithermus terrae | reverse complement strand
CTGCTGGATGCGCCCGGCGAGGCCCTCGGGAGCCTCCCGGGTCTCCTCGAGCCGCCGCCGGTAGCGCTGTATCTGGAGGTGCAGCCACTCGCGACCCAGGCGGGCTTTGCGTTGGAGAGGGGAGTCGTGGGGGTGCAGCACCAGCCCCAGCCTTCCCTCGGCCTCCTCGCCCTCGGGGGTCCAGGTGGCTCGAGGCCGCCGGGGCTCCTCGGTCTCCCTCGTCGGGGGAGTTGGGCGGTGGGGGAGGGGGAGGCTGTCCAGCGCCTCGCTCACCCATTCCTCGGCCTTCCTGGCTTGGGGGCGCGCAGGGGCGAGGGACCGCTGCTCCCTGGAACGGCCCCCGTAAACCGGCATGGGCCCAGTCTACGAACTGGGTCCAGGGTGGGGCAAGCGTTGGGGCTTAATGTTCTCTGCTAAAGGGAGGATACTCAACCGCACAGTATGAACGGTATGGACCATCACGCCCGGCGTGGTCATTGGCTATGCACCATGAACTGCGGACTACCGGCGACTTCCGCGAGAAGCCTCGGAAGGGCGACAGGTGGCCGTGTCTACCTGACCTTGACCAGCTCGGCCAGGCGCTCGAGCGCCTTCTGAATGTTGGTCTCGCTGGTGGCGTAGCTCAAGCGCACGTGGTGGGGCGCGGCGAAGTCGGTGCCGGGGACCACGGCGACCTTGGCCTCCTCGAGCATCCGCAGCGCGGCCTTGTTCTCGTCGGGGTCGATGCGGCTGGTGTCGCAGAGCACGTAGAAGGCGCCGTTGACTATGGGCGTGGTGAGGCCGATGTCGTTGAGGCCCTTCACGATGAGGTCGCGGCGCTTGCGGTAGGCCTCGCGGGCCATGGCGATGAAGCGGCTCGAGGCCTCGACGTTGTTGAGCGCCTCGACCGTGGCCCACTGGGCGATGGTGTCGGGGGAGGTGGTGGACTGGCTCGAGACGTCGATGATGCCCTTGATCACGTCCTTAGGCCCGCCCGCGTAGCCGATGCGCCAGCCGGTCATGGCGTAGGCCTTGGCCGCGCCGTTGACGGTGATGGTGCGCTCGGGGGCGACGTGGGCCGGGGAGAAGTGCTCGCCCTCGTAGATCAGGTGCTCGTAGATCTCGTCGGAGACGAGGTAGAAGTCGTGCTTGTTGGCGAGCTCGGCGATGGCCCGGATCACCTCGGGCGGGTACACCGCGCCGGTGGGGTTGCCCGGGGAGTTGAGCACCAGGGCCTTGGTGCGCGGGGTGATCTTGGCCTCGATCTCCCCGGGGTCGGGCACGAAGCCCGACTCGGGGCCGGTGAGCACCTCGACCGGCTTGCCCTCGGCGAAGCGCACCATCTCGGGGTAGGACACCCAGTACGGCCCGATGACGATCACCTCGTCGCCGGGGTCGAGGATGGCCTGGAAGAGGTTGAACAGCGCCTGCTTGCCGCCCACCGTGACCACGGTCTGCTCGGCGGGGATCTCCAGCCCGTTCTCGCGCTTGAACTTGGCGCTGATGGCCTCGCGCAGCTCGGGGATGCCGGCGGGGGGCGCGTACTTGGTCTTGCCGGCCTGCATGGCCCGCAGGGCGGCGTCCTTGACGTGCTGGGGGGTGTCGAAGTCGGGCTCGCCCGCGGTCATGGCGACCAGGTCCACGCCCTGGCGGCGCAGCTCGAGGGCCTTGGCGTTGACCGCCACCGTAGCACTGGGTTTGAGCGCCTTGACGCGCTGGGACAAGCCTCGCATACCCGAGTATTGTCGGGGGTCGGGGGGCAGGGGGTCAAGGGCCGGTATACCAAAAACCGGGCCGGCCGCCCGCGCCCTATGCTCCGGCGGGGAAAGAGTCCTCCCACTCTCCCGGCGCCCCGGCTAGGCCCGCCGCCGTGCGGCGGGCGGCTGGCACAGCCTGGCGCTCAAAGCGGACGGCACCGTGGTGGGGTGGGGGAGCAACGACCTCGGCCAGCTCAACGTCCCCGCCGGCCTGGTGGTCCTCGTTCCCTAGGCAGCAGTTCGGCCGCCTAGGCGGCCGCGTGTCCTGGAGATGGGCTATTCCTGGAGGCGCGGCCGCTAGGTTCCGGTGAAGCGACTGCCCTAAGGGCAGCGTCGGGCGGGTTAACCGGTCCTGGTCTGCTGGCCCAACCCCATCGAGGTAAGCTCGAGGGCTTCCTCCTGCCCCGCCCAAGGACGACCCCAAGGCCGCCGTCCGCGCCTCCCCCGGCGGGCGTCCACGGGAAGAACTCGAGGATCAGCCGGCGGCACGGAGTAGCCCCCGCCCGGTCGCTTGCCAGGCGCGACGCAACGGATCGGGCTTCCCGGGCCCAGGTCGTGCCCAGTCCGGCGGGAAGGAGGGAGTTCCCTATTCCCCAACCACGCCCGCGGCCAGCCCCAGGCGCGAGGGCGGGCTCGAGCTGGGCAGGCAGGCGAAGACGTGGCTGACGACGTGGACGCCGTGCGGCTCGGTGCTGGTGGGGTGGTGGGCGCAGATGAATTCCCGCACGGTGAGCAGCACCCCAACCCCCACC
>NZ_QXDL01000350.1:0-2235 GCF_003574345.1 Calidithermus terrae | reverse complement strand
CGCTCGGCGTAGTACAGCCCGTAGCCCTGGGGGGTGTAGAGCTGGTCGGTCAGCACGCCCGAGGGGCTGCTGCCGTAGAAGATGCGGTCCTTGAGCGCGTCGAAGCGGAGCTGGGCCTCCGGGCGCAGCCAGCCCCAGGTGAACAGGGCCAGCCCGCTCACCACCGCCCCCACCCCCAGCACCGGCAGCAGCAGCACCATCGGCCGGACGCCCCCGGCGTACATGGCCTTGAGCTCGGACTGCCGGATCCAGCGGGCCAGCGTGATCAGCAGCGCGAACACCAGCCCGAAGGCCAGGGCCACGCCCAGGAAGTACGGCATCCGGTACAGCCACAAAAGCAGCATGTCCTGCACCGGCGTCCCCATCCGGGCGAAGGCGCCCGCCCACGAGGTGAAGAAGTCGCTGGTGAGCAGCCCGACGAAGATCAGAAATCCCACCAGGTACAGGCTCAGGGCTTCGCGAAGGAAATAGCGTCGGAGCATGCTGGCGGCAGTATACGGCGGCACCATGATGAAAAGGCTAGAACGGAGGGGCGGGCCGGTGGTCGGTAGCTGAACGCCCAACGCCCAGCGCCCAACGCGAGACGCCGGACGTCGAACGCCGATAGCTAGGCCGGGGGCGGATCATGGGGGATGTTAGGAATATTTGACATTGAGTAAAGAATGGCTTACATTGGGGACGTCAAAGATTTTTGACATCGGCTCGAGCGCCCGGCGGTTCGGAGGAGGCGGGATGACGTACGAGGAGAAGGGGACCTGGGTTTTTCTGGTCGTTTCGGTCGCGGCCTTCGTGGGCTATCTGGCGTGGCTGGTGGGGCAGCTTCTCAGCACCCCGCCTGCGGAGATCGCCTACGCGCGCCCGATGCTGTGGGCCATCGGGGGCGCTGCGGTCGCTTCGATCCTGGGCCGCCTCCTGATCGTGGTCGCCGCGCCTCGAGAGGCCGGCAGGAGCGACCAGCGCGACCGCGAGATCCAGCGCTTCGGGGATCACAGCAGCCGCTTCTTCGTGGACGTCGCGGGGATCGCCGCGCTCGTCATGGCCCTGCTCGAGCTCGACCACTTCTGGATCGCCAACGCCCTCTACTTCGGCTTCGTCGGCGCGGCGCTCGTCGCCTCGGTGGTCATGATCGTGTCGTACCGGCGGGGTTTTTACCCGTGGTGAAGCCGACGAAGATCACCAACTCCATCCGCGCCCTGCGCTTCGCCCACGGCGAGATGACCCAGGCCGAACTCGCCGACCGGGTGGGCGTGACCCGGCAGACCATCATCGCCATCGAGCAGGGCAAGTACTCGCCCTCGCTCGAGATGGCCTTCCGGATCGCCCGGGTGTTCAAGGTGCCGCTCGAGGAGGTGTTCCACTACCCGGATGAGGCCGATGGCCGGTAATCGATAGCCGGATGGCTGCGGCTGAGGCGGCAGCCCCGGCGACGTGCGGTGCAGGAGGCCCATGAGGCCCCAGGCGAGCCGTCGTGCTCGAAAGGAGATGGCAGATGAAGGCGATGGTATATACCCGGTACGGTTCCCCCGACGTTCTCGAGCTCAAGGAGGTGCCCAAGCCCGTCCCGAAGGCCGGCGAGGTGCTGGTCAGGGTGCACGCCACGGCCCTCAACGCGGCCGACTGGCGGCTTTTGACGGGCACCCCGCGCCTGCTGCGGCTGATGTTCGGGCTCTTCCGGCCCAAGCACCCGGTCCTCGGCGCCGACGTCGCGGGGCGGGTCGAGGCGGTGGGGAAGGACGTGAAGGGCTTCAAGCCCGGGGACGAGGTGTTCGGCGACCTGTCCGGCAGCGGGCTCGGCGGGCTGGCCGAGTACGTCTGCGCCAAGGAGCAGGCCCTGGCGCTGAAGCCGCCGCGCCTGGCGTTCGAGGAGGCGGCGGCCGTGCCGATGGCGGCCGTGACCGCGCTGCAGGGGCTGCGGGACGCCGGCGGGATCCGGCCCGGGCAGGAGGTGCTGATCAACGGCGCCTCCGGCGGCGTGGGGACGTTCGCGGTGCAGATCGCCAAGGCGCTCGGCGCACGGGTGACGGCGGTGTGCAGTTCGCAGAAAGTGGACCTGGCGCGCTCCCTCGGGGCGGACCACGTCGTTGACTACGCCAAGGAGGACTTCACCAAGAGCGGCCGGAGCTACGACCTGATCCTCGACGTCGCGGCTTACCGCCCGTTTTCGGAGTACCGGCCCGCGCTCGGCCCTCAGGGTGTTTACGCGCTGGTCGGGGGTCACTTCAACCGGATCCTGCA
>NZ_QXDL01000035.1:0-24487 GCF_003574345.1 Calidithermus terrae | reverse complement strand
ACCCCCAGCAACGCCCGCCCCAGCGAGAGCACCTCGAAGCTCTGCGCGTTGGCGAAGACGTAAGCCCCGGCCGCCCCCGCCAGCATCAGCGCGGGGTGGACGAAGCGCGGCCCGTAGCGGTCGAGCAGCGAGCCCAGGGGCAGGTTGACCAGCGCGAAGGCGAGGTAGAAGAGGCTGGTCATCAGGCCGAGCTGGGCAGGGGAGAGCCCCAGGTCGCGCTGGAGGTCGGCGGAGATGACCGCGTTGGCCGAGCGGAAGAAGTAGGAGAGGAAGTAGGCCAACAGCAGCACCACGAAGACGCGCAAGGCAGCGGGCATGACGCGATCATCCTACCGCCCACGCCGGCGTTTCGGGGTTCGGCCTCGAGGCCGTAGGCTAGTCCCATGCGCCCGACCCTGAGCTCCACCCTCTGGCTCGAGCTGCTCGGCGGCCTCCTGATCGTCCTGGGCGCCCTGGTGGCCTGGGCCGCCCTCTTCGTCGCCAACCACCCGCCCGACCCCGCCCTCAGCCAGAACCTCCTGCGCGTCCGCATCGACCTCGGCGGCTTCGTGGAAGGGGTGGCCTCGAGGCTCTCCTTCGCCGGGGCCGTGATGGCCGGAACCGGGGCCGTGCTCTTCTTCGGCGCCCACCTGCTCATCCGCACCTTCCGCGCCGTCCTCGGCCTGGCTACAGCGTTCGCCCTAGGCGTCTGGCTGTGGATCCGTCTGACGTGAGGAAAGGCCCATGGCTAGTGGCGAAAGGAACACCCCTCCCCGGCGCCGGGGCAAGGAATATCCCCCCTGGCCCCCTTGCCAAGGGGGGTGAAGAAAAGGCGTCTTTCGTCTCGCGTACGACGTAGGACGTACGACCCGCGTTTAGCGTTTTGCGTCTTGCGTCTTGCGTTTGGCTATCGGCTATCGGCTACTTCTTCAGCGACACCAACTCCGTCGTAATCCCCGCCATCACCGACTTCACCATGCCGACCCCCTCCGCGTACCAGGTGGTCCCGCCGAAGCTCTGGGCGGGCATGGGCTGGCTCTGGCCGCCGACGTTCATCGCCATCTCGGTCTTGGTGGTGGTCTCGACCTTGAAGGCCTGGAAGGTGCCCGCGGGAACCTTGACGGCTTCGCGGGCCGTGATCTTGGCGTCGGTGCTGGACTTGCCGGTCATGGTCATCTTCTGGCCGCCGCTGTCGAAGCTGCCTTTGAGGTCGTAGCTGTAGGTCCAGGCCAGGCCCACGCGGAATTGGGACGGGATCGCCACCCCCTTGGCGTTGGTGGTCTCGAGCTTGAAGCCCTGGTTCTGGCCGAAGGAGCCCTGGTCGAGCGACATCAGACCGTTGGCGTCGCAGCGCCAGCGCAGTTCGAAGGAGCTTTCCTTGGTGGTGTAGCGCAGGGTGAAGCCCTGGTCGCTGACGTTGGTGACGGTGAGGCTGTAGGTCTCGTTGACCTGGCCGCTCTGCTTGTAGGTCCAGGTCCAGCCCTCGCGCACGGGGTAATAGGGGTGGTCGCACTTGGCCCAGCCCAGGCCGAAGGCGGCAATGCTCAGCAGGAGTATGGCCCAATGCTTCATGTCGGTCCCTCCAAGCCCTACACTACCGCGCGGCTGTTACTCGAGCGTTAAGAGCGGTTGCCCAGCACCGCCAGCACCACCCCCGCCAGCATCACCACCGCCCCGGCCAGCACCTGCGGGCCGGGCAATTCGCCGAACAGCGCAAAGGCCAGCAGGCTGGCGCCGATGGGCTCGAGCAAAATCACCAGCGTCACGATCACCGGGCTGATCCACCGCACCGCCCAGTTGAAGCTGGTGTGGCCCACCAGCTGGGGGATCAGCGCCATCAGCAGCACCCACAGGTAAAACATGGGGGGATAGCCGGTGAGGCCGGTCTGGAAGAGGGGCGGCAGCAACAGCAGGACCACCGCGGCCGTGCTGTAGGCCACCGCCGCGTAGAGCCCGATGCCGAAGCCCCGCTGCTGGGCCTCGCGCCCCAGCAGGAAGTAGCAGGAGGCCGCCAGGGCCCCGAGCAGGGCCAGCAGGTTGCCCAGGGTGGGGTTGGGGCCGGGGTTGGAGCTGTCGGCCAGGGCGATCACCACGCCCCCGGCGAAGGCCACGGCGATCCCCGCCAGGGTGAGGCCGCTGGGGCGCTGCCGCAGCCAGAGCCAGGCGATGAGGGCGACCCAGATGGGGTTGGTGTTGACCAGCGTGGTGCTCACGGCGATGGAAGTGAAGGAGATCGAGGTGATCCAGGTGGCGAAGTGCAGCGCCAGGAAGACCCCGGCCAGCACGGCGTAGACCCAGGCCCCGCGCCCCAGCCGCGCCCCCCGCAGCGCCCGCCAGGCGGGAAGCAGCAGCAGCGAGGCCGCCGTTAGCCGCAGGGCGCTGATCGCCAGGCTCAAGCCCGGGCTCTCGGAGCCGGCGGCTCCGGTGGCGAGCCGCACCAAAACCGAGCCGAAGGAGATCGCCAGAACGCCGGCGCCCAGGACGAGCGCGAGGGTGAGGTTGCCGGGTCGCACGGGCCTGATTGTATCCCGCGTAGGGCATCTGTCCTGGGTTCAGGTGGTAGGAAGCATGGGTATACTCAGGCCAGTTGGCGTCAATCGGAGGCAGCTATGGTGCAGATCGCGGTGCCAAAGGAAACCGCGCCCGGCGAGCGCAGGGTAGCCCTTACCCCGGAGGTGGTGGCCCGGCTGGTCAAGGAGGGCTGTGCGGTGCGGCTCGAGGCCGGTGCCGGGGCATCGGCCTTTTTCACGGACGAGGCCTACCGGCAGGCGGGGGCCGAGGTTGTCCCGGCGGAGGCGGTGCTCGAGGGGGCCCAGGTCGTGCTCACGGTGGGGCCGCTCGAGGCCTCCGCGCTGCCGCGCGTCTCGCACGAGGCCATCCTGATCGGCTTCCAATACCCCCACCGCGACCCCAAGCGGGTGGAGGCCCTGGCGGACTGGGGCATCAGCACGCTGGCGATGGAGCTCATCCCCCGCATCACCCGCGCCCAGAGCATGGACGCGCTCTCCTCGCAGGCCACGGTGGCGGGCTACCGCGCCGCCCTCATCGCGGCGCAGCTCTCCAGCCGCTTCTTCCCCATGCTCACCACCGCCGCCGGGACCATCCGCCCCGCGCGGGTGCTGGTGATGGGGGTGGGGGTGGCCGGCCTCCAGGCCATCGCCACCGCCAAGCGCCTGGGGGCCAACGTCTGGGCCTACGACGTGCGCAAGGCGGCGGCGGAGCAGGCGCTGAGCCTGGGGGCCAAGGTGATCGAGCTGCCCATCAGCGCCGAGGGGGAGGGCGGCTACGCCCGCGAGCTCACCGCCGAGGAGCAGGCCATGCAGCTCGAGGCCCTCGCCCGCCAGGTCGGCCAGATGGACGTGGTGATCACCACCGCCCAGATCCCCGGCCGCCGGGCCCCGGTGCTGGTCACGGCCGAGATGGTGGGCCGCATGGCGCCGGGCTCGGTGATCGTGGACCTGGCGGCGGAGTCGGGGGGCAACTGCGAGCTGACCCGCCCCGGCGAGACCGTAGAGGCCGGCGGGGTGCGCGTCGCCGGGCCGCTCAACCTGCCCAGCGAGCTGCCCGTCCACGCCAGCGAGATGTACGCCAAGAACCTCTACAACCTCTGCAAGCTCCTCCTCAAGAACGGCGAGCTCGCCCCCGACTGGTCCGACGAGATCCTGGCCGGGGCGCTGCTCACCCACCGGCACGAGATCACCCACGGCCCCACCAGGCTCTTGGTGGGGGCCTGAGAACCGGAGGTCCGAACTGTGGATAGCACCTGGGCAGCGCTCTACATCTTCCTGCTGGCCGCCTTCACCGGCTACGAGGTCATCAGCCGGGTCCCCGTGATCCTGCACACCCCGCTGATGTCGGGCTCCAACTTCATCCACGGCATCGTGCTGGTGGGGGCGATGGTGGTGCTGGGCCACGCCGACACCCTGCTCGAGCAGGCCATCGGCTTCGTGGGCGTGGTGCTGGGCGCGGCCAACGCCGCCGGGGGGTACGCCGTCACCGAGCGGATGCTCGAGATGTTCGAGCGGAAGCCGAAGGGGGGTCAGTAGTCCGTCGCCGGTGGTCCATCGCCCGAGCTAGCGACCACCGGCCGTCGGCGTCTTCTTATGGATACCTTCGTCCAACTCGCCTATTTCCTCACCGCGCTGGTCTTTATCCTCGGCCTCAAGCGCATGGCGGCGCCCGGCACCGCCCGCAGCGGCATCGTGTGGGCGGGGCTCGCGATGGTCGCGGCCACCCTGGTGACCTTCCTCACGCCGGGCATGCGGAACTTCGGCCTGATGGTCGTGGCGCTGGTGCTGGGCACCGTGATCGCCTGGGTGGCGGCCAAGCGGGTCGCCATGACCGACATGCCGCAGATGGTGGCCATCTACAACGGCATGGGCGGCGGCGCGGCGGCGGCCATCGCCGCGGTCGAGCTGCTGCGCGGGGAATTCGAGAGCACCGGCCTGATGGGGCTGGCGTTGCTGGGGGCCCTCATCGGCTCGGTCTCCTTCACCGGCAGCCTCATGGCCTTCGCCAAGCTGCAGGGCCTCACCAGCAGCCGCCCCCTGATCTTCCCCCTCCAGCGCCCCGTCAACCTCGCCGTGCTGCTGCTGGCGGTGGCGGTGGGGGTGTGGGTGCTGCGCGACGACGCGGGGCTGTACATCCTGCTGTTCTTCGTGGCGGCGCTGGCCTTCGGCGTGCTGATGACCCTGCCCATCGGCGGGGGGGACATGCCGGTGGTGATCTCGCTGTTCAACGCCTTCACCGGGCTGGCGGTGGGCTTCGAGGGCTTCGCCATCGGCAACCCGGCCCTGATCGTGGCGGGGACGGTGGTGGGCGCGGCGGGCACGCTGCTCACCGTACTGATGGCGCGGGCCATGAACCGCTCGATCGCCAGCGTGCTGCTGGGGGGCTTCGGGGTCGAGCAGGCGGGGGGCGAGGTCAAGGGCAGCCTCAAGCCCATCGACCTCGAGGACGCCGCGGTGATGCTGGGCTACGCTTCCAAGGTGATCTTCGTGCCCGGCTACGGCATGGCGGTGGCCCAGGCCCAGCACAAGCTGCGCGAGCTCTCCGACTTGCTCGAGGCCAAGGGCATCGAGGTCAAGTACGCCATCCACCCCGTCGCCGGCCGCATGCCCGGCCACATGAACGTGCTGCTGGCCGAGGCCGGGGTGGCCTACGAGAAGCTCTTCGACCTCGAGGAGATCAACCCCGAGTTCCCCACCGCCGACGTGGCCGTGGTGATCGGGGCCAACGACGTGGTAAACCCCGCCGCCCACCGCAAGGGCTCCCCGCTCTACGGCATGCCCATCCTCGACGTGGACAAGGCCCACAACGCCATCGTGGTCAAGCGCGGCCAGGGCAAAGGCTTCGCCGGGGTGGAGAACGAGCTGTTCTACGCCGACAACACCCGCATGCTCTACGGCGACGCCCAGGACGTCTTGGGCAAGCTGGTGCAGGCGTTGAAGAGGTTGTAGAGGGGCGGTGGCTGAACGCAGGACGGGAAACGCAAAACGCAAAACGCAAGACGCTGGGGGTGGGTCGTACGTCTTACGTCGTACGCCGTACGCAAGACGCCTTGGCCTTCGACAGGCCACGAGCCACGGGGCGTGAGCTGACGGCGGGCGGCTGGTCGCTGACGGCTAATTCCGGTGAAAAATGCAGACCCAGGGCTTGACACGGACGTGTGGTGGGCGGTAATGTGCAGCCCGGAAGCAATTCCAACAGTTTTTGGCACGCGGAGCGAATACCAAAAAAGAATTTGGTCAATCGGGCGGTCGCCGTTTGCGTGCAGTGGGCTGCTGGAAACGCTTCCATGGTAAGGAGGAGTCAATGAAGGCAAGCAAGTGGCTGATCGTGGCCCTGTCGCTGACGGTGGGTGCCGCTGCCCTGGCTCAAGGGGTGACCATCCGCGTGGCGGGGGATTCCACTGCGGTGGGCGAGGGTGGCCGGTGGATGAAGGCCAAGGCCGAGGAGTGGGCCAAGAAGACCGGGAACAAGATCGAGTACATCGACTCGCCCGCCGACACCAACGACCGCCTGGCGCTTTACCAGCAGTACTGGGCGGCCAAGAGCCCCGACGTCGATGTGTACATGATCGACGTGATCTGGCCGGGCATCGTGGCCCCGCACGCCGCCGACCTCAAGCAGTTCTTCACCCAGCAAGAGCTCGCGCAGTTCTTCCCGCGCATCGTGGAGAACAACACCATCAAGGGCAAGCTCACCTCGATCCCCTTCTTCACCGACGCCGGCTTGCTGTACTACCGCACCGACCTGCTGCAGAAGTACGGCTACTCCAAGCCCCCGGCCACCTGGGCCGAGCTCGAGGCCATGGCGACCAAGATCCAGGCCGGCGAGCGCGCCAACAACAAGGACTTCTGGGGCTTCGTGTTCCAGGGCAAGAGCTACGAGGGCCTGACCTGCGACGCGCTCGAGTGGATCTACTCCTTCGGCGGCGGCCTGGTGGTCGAGCCCGACGGCAAGATCTCCATCAACAACGCCAACGCCCGCACCGCCCTCACCACCGTGCGCGGCTGGGTCGGCAAGATCGCCCCTCCCGGCGTGACCAGCTACGCCGAGGAGGAAGCCCGCAACGCCTTCCAGAACGGCAACGCCGCCTTCATGCGCAACTGGCCCTACGCCTACGCGCTCGGCCAGGCCGACGGCAGCCCCGTCAAGGGCAAGATCGGCGTGTCCGTGCTGCCTAAGGGCCCCGGCGCCAGCGGCAAGAACGCCGCGACCCTGGGCGGCTGGCAGCTCATGGTCTCGGCCTACTCCAAGAACCAGAAGGTCGCCGCCGACCTGGTGCGCTACTTCACCAGCGTGGAGGTGCAGAAGGACAACGCCATCAACCTGTCCCGCCTGCCCACCCGCCCGGCGCTCTACAACGACAAGGACGTGCTGGCGAAGAACGCCTGGTTCAAGGACCTGCTGCCGGTGTTCCAGAACGCCGTGGGCCGCCCCTCGGGCGTGGCCGGCGCCAAGTACAACCAGGTTTCCGAAGCCTTCTGGACCGGCGTCCACGAGGTCATCAGCGGCCAGAAAGCCGCCGACGTGGCCCTGAAGGAGATCGAGACCAAGCTGCAGCGCATCCTGCGCTAAGGCTGGGGCGACGGGGGCTGGATATTCCAGCCCCCCGCTTTTTCGTTATGCTTTCGATCGAGCAACACGGGAGGCTGTGGAATTGCCGATGGAGGCAGGTGAAGAATGCTGAGTGTCCGTCAAACCCGCTTGGCTTGGCTGCTGGTGCTGCCCACCTTGCTGGTGGTGGCCCTGGTGGCGGGGTATCCCCTGGCTCAGGTGTTTTACTACTCCTTTTTCAAAGCGGACATCGCCTTCGTGGAACAGCCCGAGTTCGTGGGCTTTGAGAACTACCTCTTTTTGCTGCGGGACCCCGACTTCCGCCAGGCCTTCTGGAACACGCTGCAGTTCACGTTCTGGTCGGTGGGCCTCGAGACCATCCTGGGCCTGGCTATCGCCCTCATCGTGCACTCCAACTTCAAGGGGCGCGGGCTGGTGCGCACCGCCATCCTCATCCCCTGGGCCATCCCCACGGTGGTCTCGGCCAAGATGTGGCAGTGGATGCTCAACGACATCTACGGCGTGATCAACGTCATCGGGACCAAGCTGGGCATCCTGAGCACCAAGGTGGCCTTCTTAGCCAACCCCAACCTGGTGCTGCCCGCGATCATCGCCGTGGACGTGTGGAAGGCCACCCCCTTCATGGCCCTGCTGCTGCTGGCGGGCCTCCAGCTCATCCCCTCCGACATCTACGAGGCTGCCGACATCGACGGCGCGAGCAAGTGGCAGCAGTTCTGGACCCTGACCCTGCCCCTCCTGACCCCCGCGCTGGTGGTGGCCCTGATCTTCCGCACCCTCGACGCGCTGCGGGTCTTCGACGTGATCTTCGTGATGACGGGGGTGAACACCGCCACCAAGAGCCTCGCGGTCTACAACCGCCAGACCCTCATCGACTTCCAGGATTTGGGCTACGGCTCGGCGGTGTCGGTGGCGATATTGGTGATCATCATGGTCTTCGTGGTGCTGTACATGCGCTTCGTGGGGGGGGTGAGCCGCAATGACTAAGGGCCCGTGGCTCATCATCCGGCGCGTCCTCTTCTACGCGCTGGTGGTGTTCGTGGTCGTCTACAGCGTGTTCCCCTTCTACTGGGCGGTGATCTCGAGCTTCAAGCCCAGCGACGCGCTGTTCAGCTCCAACCCCAGCTTCCTGCCCATCCCCTTCACGCTCTCGCAGTACGAGAACGTCTTCAGCGGCGCGGCCTTCGGGCGCAACCTGGTCAACTCGCTCATCGTCGCGGGCTTCGCCACCTTGATCTCGCTGGTGCTGGGCGTGCTCTCGGCCTACGCGCTGGGCCGCCTGCGCTTTCCCCCGCGCAACGCGGTGCTCTACATCGTGCTGGCTATGACCATGTTCCCCCAGGTCTCGGTGCTTTCGGGCATGTTCGTGCTGCTGCGCCAGCTCGACCTCTTCAACACCTACGGCGGCCTGATCTTCTCCTACCTGCTCTTCACGTTGCCCTTCACCATCTGGGTGCTGACGGGGTACTTCCGGGGGCTGCCGCGGGAGCTCGAGGAGGCCGCCTACGTGGACGGGGCCACGCCCATGCAGACCCTCATCCGGGTGATGCTGCCCCTTACCGGCCCCGGCCTGGTCACCACCGGCCTGCTGGCCTTCATCCAGGCCTGGAACGAGTACCTCTTCGCCCTGACCTTCACCATCGGCAACCAGGCCAAGACCGTGCCGGTCGCCATCGCCTCCTTCGGCGGGGCCACGCCCTTCGAGATCCCCTGGGGCTCGATCATGGCGGCCTCGGTGATCGTGACGGTGCCGCTGGTGATCATGGTGCTGGTGTTCCAGCAGCGCATCGTGGCGGGGCTGACGGCGGGGGCGGTGAAGGGGTAGGTTGTTAGAGGCCGATAGCCGATAGCTGAACGCCCAACGTCGGGGGCGGGTCGTACGTCGTACGCGAAACGCAAGACGCAAAACGCCAGACGCGAGACGCCTTGGCCCCCGACCCTAGGCCCTAGACCCTCGGCGAGCCACGGGCCGCGGGCCATGAGCCCCGCTCACCGCTGACGGCTGACGGCTGCCCCCTCACGGCAGCCGCTCGGGGGCGTGCTCGAGCCGCTCGTGGCTCAGGAACAGCAGGGTGCCCTGGTGTGGGGGGAGCTCGAGCGTCAGCGCCTCGAGCGGGCCCTGCTCCAGGGGGCCTTTGGCCGGGTCGAGGGCGAAGAGGGGGGGCTCGAGGCCGAGGTCGGCCAGCGTGTAGCGCCGGGCGGCGGGCTCGCCGGTGGGGTTGAAGAGGAAGACGGCCGCGCCGCGGGCCGGGTCGCCGCGCACCTGCACGAGCACCGGGTCGCCGGTGCCCAGCAGCGGGAAGCGGCAACCGCCGGGGGCGGCCTCCAGGCACTGCCGCCACAGCTCGAGGCGGGCGGGGGAGAGCTCGTCGAGCGCGTCGCTGGTGAGCATGACCCCGCCCATCATCGCGGCGAAGCGGGCCAGGGACTCCTGCTCGAGGGGGCTGAGGTGGTGGAAGCGCTCGCGCAGCAGCACGCAGTCGGGGTCGGCCTCCCACAGCAGGTGGTTGCCGAAGTTGCGCAGCGCCAGCCCGTGGAGCCGTTCGCGGGCGTCGGGCGGCCACTCGGCCCCCACGTCCCGGCCGGTGCGGATGCCGTCCACCAGCCCCACCGAGGGCCACAGCGGGGCGCCGCAGCCCACCCACAGCGCCTCGCCGATCTCCTGGCGGATCATCCGGGCCACCCGTCGCCAGATCTCGACGCGGGTGAGGCCGGGGGTGTGGTGGAGGGCGCGGTCGGGGCCGTGTTCCATGCCGAAGAACATGAAGTCGGTCTTGAAGTAGGCACAGCCCCACTCCTGCCGCCAGGTGCGGAAGACGCGGCGCAGGTACTCCAGCGCTTCGGGGTGGGTGGCGTCGAGGACGTAGTACTCCTCGCTGCGCTTGTGCCAGCGGAACTCGCCGTAAAAGCGCATCTGCACCAGCGGCCCGCCGGTGTGCCGGTCGCGCACCACCCAATCCGGGTGGAGGCGGT
The DNA here is from genome assembly GCF_003574345.1 of Calidithermus terrae. Classification (NCBI taxonomy): domain Bacteria; kingdom Thermotogati; phylum Deinococcota; class Deinococci; order Thermales; family Thermaceae; genus Calidithermus; species Calidithermus terrae. The sequence continues at coordinate 14,455 of NZ_QXDL01000035.1, read as the reverse complement.
AGAGGCGGCTGCGGTTGCCCACCACGAAGGGCGCGATCCACAGCCCCGGGACGAAGCCGGCGGCCCGGACGTCGTCGAGCAGGGCCTTCATCCCGCGCGGGAACTGCGGCCTGACCTCGAGCCAGTCGCCCATCTCGGGCGTGAAGCCGTCGTCGATCTGGAAGACCCGCATGGGCAGCCCTTCGCGCCCCGCTACCCCCGCCGCGCCCTGCAGGTGCTCGAGCAGGTTCTCCTCGCTGATCGAGCCGTAGAGGTTGTACCACGAGCACCAGCCGGTGATGGGCCCAGAGGGGAGGCGCGGGGGCGGGTCGGCGGCCTGGGCGACGGCCCGCGCCCACTCCCGCAGCGCCTCCTCGACCCCGGCGTGGGCGAAGGCCAGCAGGGTTTCCGCCTCGCAGCGCCCGCCGGGGCCAGGGGCCTTGCGGTCCCACAGGGTCTCGACGGTCAGGCCGCCCGGGGCCAGCGTGAAGCGGTGCTGGAAGCGGTCGTGCCGCTCGAAGCCCAGCACCGCGCTGCCCGGGCCTTCGCGGGGGAGCAACTGCGTCAGGGCGTAGCCGGTGCGGGGTTGGGGGGCGGCCTCGAGCCCCGCGTACTCCGCCCCGTCCCAGCTGTGATATCCCTGGCGCAGGGCGGCCCGCACGCCCTCCAGCCGCGCGAAGTGCAGCCCGAAGCTGTCGAGGACGAGATCGGCGGGGGAGCCCTCGAGCCGGTAGCTCACCCGGCAGCGGTCGCCCTGTATCCGCGCCTCCAGGCCGAAGCGGCCCTCCGGGAGGGCGTACTCGAGGCTCAGCCCGTGCGCGCCCTCCCGGACGTGCGTGGGCTCGACGTAGTGCGTCGTCCCGTTCACCACCGGGTAGCAGCGGCGCAGCGCGAGGTGGGGCGAACGCAGGCTCAGGGTGTGGTCCTCGAGCAGCGGCCTCATCGCAGCCGCACCTCCTGCCCGGTCTCGGCGGAGCGGCGGGCGGCGAGGGCGAGCTCGAGCGACTTCGCGCCCTCCCGGATGGGCGTGCGGGCGGGGCGGTCGTCGCGGATGGCCCGGATGAGGTCGTGCATCTGGGCCAGGAAGAGGTCGCGGGCCGACCGGACCTCGAGCGGGGGCTGCTCGGGGCCGGTAGTGAAGTGAAAGGTGGCGTGGTTGGGGTCGGTGAAGTCGGCGGTGAGCTTGTGCGCGACGAGGCGGAAGTCCTTGATCCAGCGGCCCGGGATGGCGCCGTTGGTGGCGTAGACCACGCCCAGCGCCCCGCCCTCGAAGGCGGCGACGGTGGCGCTCACGTCCTCGGCGGTGTAGCCGGGGGTGTCGCGGTGGAAGAGGTTGGCGGCCTTGGCGTAGACCGTCACGGGGTCGCCCAGCAGGTAGCGCAGCAGGTCGAAGAGGTGGATGACCTGCTCGACCATCTGCCCCCCCGAGCGGGCCCGGTCGCGCCACCAGGGGGCGTGCAGGGCGTTGCAGAAGTAGCGGGCGCTGACGAGCCCGACGGGGCCGGTGTCCAGGCTCCGCAGGCGCTCGAGCGCCTCCCCGAAGCGGTACATGAAGCCCACCTGGGTCTTGATGCCGGCCTGCTCGGCGGCCTCCACCATGCGCCAGGCCAGGGGGAGCTCGAGGGCGATGGGCTTCTCGATGAGCAGGTGGACCCCGCGCCGCGCGGCCTGCTCCACCTCGTCGGAGTGGCCGTAGGGCGGCAGGGCGACGACCAGGAGGTCGAGGCCGGCGTGCTCGAGCAGGGCGTGGTGGTCGGTGAAGACGGCGGCCTCGCCGCTCGTGAACTCCGCGGCGAGGGCCTGGGCCTTGTGCAGGTTGCGGTCGCAGCAGGCGACGAGCCGGGCTTCGCCCTGCAGCTCGAGCAGCACCCGCGCGTGGGCGCGGGCGATGCCGCCGCAGCCGAGGATGCCGACGCGCAGGCGCTTCATGGTTGTGGGAACTCCAGCACGGCCTGCACCACCTGCTCGGGGGTCTGGTCGAGGGCCTCGAAGAGCGCGGCGGCCTCCTCGAAGGGCCGGACGTGGGTGACGAGGGGGCGCAGGTCGAGCACGCCCTCGTGCTGGAGCCGGATGGCGGTCTGGGCCTGGCGCACGTCGTCCCAGCGGTACTTGAGCTCGGGGTCGGGGCCGGAGATCTGCGAGCAGACCAGGTTGATGCGGTTGTGATGGAACTCCTCGCCCAGCCGCAGGCCCTGGGCCTCGCCCTGGAAGAAGCCCATCGCCACCACCCGCGCCGAGTAGGCCGCCGCCCGGATGGCCTCGTTGAGGGCCTGGGTCGAGCCCGTGACCTCGAGGCACACGTCGGCCCCGCGCCCGCCGGTGAGGTCCTTGACGGCCTCGGCCACCTTGCCGGCGCGGGCGTCGAGGGTGACGGGGGTGCCCAGCCTCCGGGCGAGCTCGAGGCGCGCCGGGTGCAGGTCCACCCCGATCACCTGGGCTCCCGAAGCCCGGGCCATCTGCGCCACGATCTGGCCCAGCGCCCCCAGCCCGAACACCGCCACCGTCTCGCCCAGCCGGATGCGCGCGTCGTGGACGCCGTTGAGCGCGATGGAGCCGATGCGCGAGAAGATGCCCAGCAAGGGGTCGAGGCCCTCGGGGAGCCGCCGGGGCCGCAGGTAGGCCGCGCTCAGCACGGCGTGGGTGGTGTGGTTCCACACCCCGAAGACGCGCGTGCCGGGCAGGAGGTCGCTCACGCCGGAGCCCACCTCCACCACCTCGCCCACCTCCTCGTAGCCCCACCCGCGCAGGGGATAGGGCGTGCTGGGGGCGGCGTCGGCGAGGAAAAGCCGCCGCTCGGGGTCCCAGCGCTTGTGGACGTAGGGGTTGGTGCCCCGGTACGCGGTGAGTTCGGTCCCCGCGCTGATCCCGGAGTAGAGCGTGCGCACCCGCACCTCCTCCGGCCCCAGGGGCGGGTCGTCGTAGTCCTCGAAGCCGATCTGGCGGGGTGCGGTGAAGATCAGTCGTCGTGCCACGGGGGTCCTTTCAGTGTTGGGGTCGTACGTCGTACGTCGCGGGTCGTACGCCTGAACCTGCGGATAGCCGATAGTGGGATAGCTCATAGCAAATGTCTAGCACCCTGTCCTGTGAGCGGTTGGCGTATTGGCGTAAGACGTACGTCCTGACCTCAGTTGTCCACCACCCACGCCACCTGGTAGGGCCTGAGGATGCCCGTGAACCACTTCCCGCTGAGGAGGTCGCGGCCCACCCGGCTCACCACCTGCGAGCGGGCGGTGACGTTGATGTAGCAGCCCACGCTCTGCTCGCCGCTGCCGCGCACGACGCGCAGCACCTCCTTGGAGGGCAGGACCTGCTGGGGGGCGTTGGGGTGGAAGGCGGGGTGGGAGGCCCGCACGCGCAGGAGGTGGGTGTAGGCCGCCAGCACCTTCGAGGCCCTCGAGCCGGGGTCGCCGAGCAGTTGGTCGAGCTCGGCCTGGGTGAACTTGTGCCGGTTGAGCCGCCGGTTGATGCCGCTGGCCTCGAGCGCTTCGTGGTCGGAGGGGGAGCCCAGGAGGCTGTGGACGTAGACGCCGGGCACCCCCTGGAGGGTGAGCAGGACGGCGTTGGCGGCCATGAAGCGGGCGATCTGCAGGCTTTCGGGCTCGGGCTCCTCGAGGTAGGGGTGGTTGAGCGCGTCGAAAAGCGTCAGGCACAGCTCGTAGGGCACCGGGCCGTCGGGGGTGTCCTTGTAGTTGACCCGGCCGCCGTGGTCGAGGGCCATCTGCATGAGGGCCGCGATCTCGACGGGCTCGAGGATGCCGCCCGCGGGCACCACGCCCAGCCCGTCGTGCGAGGCGAGGAAGTTGAAGAAGGTGGTGTGGGGGGAGGGGGGCTCGAGGGCGGCAGCCCACTGCGCGAGCTTGGTGGCGTCGCCGGTGCGGAAGGTGTGCAGCACCAGCGGCGGAAGCGGGAACTGGTAGACCATCTGCGCCTCGTCCTGCCCGTCGCCGAAGTAGGCGACGTTGTCGCGGTGGGGCACGTTGGTCTCGGTGACGAGCAGCACCCAGGGGGCCACCGCGTCGAGCGCCAGGCGCAGCAGCTTGACGATGCGGTGCGCGCCCTCCAGGTGCATGCAGGAGGTGCCGACCTCCTTCCAGATGAAGCCCACCGCGTCGAGCCGGATGAGCTGCGCCCCGTGGCGCACGTAGTGCAGCAGCGCCGAGACGACCTCGAGCAGCACCTCGGGGTTGGCGTAGTTGAGGTCGATCTGGTCGGGGGAGAAGGTCGTCCAGACCAGCTTCTCGCCGCTGGGGGTCTGGAAGGGGGTGAGCAGGGGCAGGGCGCGGGGCCGGAACACCGCGCTGAGGTCGGTGCCGGGCTCGACGGCGATGAAGTAGTCGCGGTACTTGGGGTCGTCCTGCAAGAAGCCCTGGAACCAGGGGCTCGAGGCCGAGACGTGGTTGCACACCAGGTCCACCATCAGCCGGAAGTCCTTGCCGATGGCCTCCACGTCCGGCCAGCTCCCCAGCTCCGGCTCGACGGCCTTGAAGTCCACCACGCTAAAGCCGTCGTCGGAGGTGGAGGGGTAGAAGGGCAGGATGTGCACCCCCGAGAACACCCCCTGCAGGTGCTCGCGCAAAAAGCCGTGCAGCGTCCGCAGGGGCGGCTCGCCCTCCGCCTGGATCTGGTCGCCGTAGGTGATGAGGACGGCGTCCTTCTCGCTCCAGCGCCCAACGCCCGGGCTGGCCTCTGCCCTGGGGAAGGCCTCGAGCAGGTTCTGCAACCGCTCGAGCACGCTCCAGGCCTGAGGCGGGTAGAGGAACTCGAGGTGCTCCAACATCCGGTGGGCAATCTCGGAAGGAATCGGCATTGTTAGTACAAAGATATTACGGGGAGGCATTAGCGATCAGCCGTCAGCGGTCAGCCGTCAGCCGCCGGCGTCGAGGGTCGAGGGCCAAGGGGTCTGGCGTCTTGCGTTTGGCGTTTAGCCATCAGCACCCTCCGCCGCCCAGTCCAGCCACGTCGCCGCCGTCCAGGAGAAATTCCCCCCGCCCAGCCCGGCGCCGCTGACGGGGTGGTAGTACTCGCTGAAGCCCGAGAGTTCGGCCAGCTCGCGGGTGTCCTGGCGCAGGCGCTCGGCGAGGGCGAGGTGGCCGTACTCGCGGAAGCCGGTGGCGACGAGGCGGTTGACCACCGCCCACACCGGGCCGCGCCAGTAGCGCTGGGGCTCGAACTCGGGGTGGGCGGGGTCGGTGCTGGGCACCAGGTAGCGCACCTGGCGGCCCCAGGCCTCGAGGGTACGGGCCAGCCGCTCGGCCCGCTCCAGGCTGGCGGTCCCCGCGTACAGCGGAAGGAAGGAGGCGTTGGTACCGACGCGGATGGGCGCGTCCTGCACGAGGTCGTGGTTGTGGTAGAGCCCGCTTTCTTCGTCCCACAGGCCCTCGATAGCGGGCCCGCTGGCCCGGAGCCAGCCCTCGATCTCGGCCTCGTCGCCGAAGCCGAAGCGCCGCGAAAGCCACAGCAGGTCGCGGTTGGCGCGGTGCAGCACGCAGTCGATGAGCAGGCTGACCACGCGGAAGGGGCACTCGCGGTGCAGGCGCAGTTGGTCGTAGCCGGCGCGCTTGTAGACCTCGAGCAGCGAGAGGAAGCGGTCGTACTCGGCCTTGTGCGGGCGCTGGCTGGGGTCTACGTGGCTGGTGTCGCGGCGGGTGTAGGGGGGGAGGTGGGGGTCTACCGGCACGCGGGCCAAGGCCTCGTCCCAGGCCGGGCTGTTGTCGGCGCCGGTCTCCCAGGGGTGGAGGGTGGTCATGAGGCCGGTGTCGTGCGGGTCGCGCTCGCGCTTGAACCAGCGGTGGTAGGCCAGGATCTTGGGGTAGAGGGCGCGGGTTTTTTCTTCCGCCAGCGCTTTATCCTGGGCCCGCTCGAGCATCCAGCGCACGAAGGTCGCCACCACCGGCGGCTGGGTGATGCCCGAGGTGGGCGGGGTGTGGGGGGCCCCCCAGCGGTCGGGGCCGGGGAAGTAGGTGGCCTCAGGGCGGTGGAAGACGATGTGCGGCAGCATCCCGCCGGGCCACTGGCCCTCAAAGAGCAGCTCGAGCTCCTGCCAGGCCCGCGCCTCGTCGAACCTCATCCAGCCCAGCGCGGTAAAACCCGCGTCCCAAAGCCACTGGAAGGGGTAGAGACCGGCAGTGGGCACGGTGAAGCCGCCCCGGTCGTTGGCCCTGAGGATGCGGATGGCTTCCTGATCCAGCGATTCTCGAGTCTGCATGGCTACCTCGCGTGGGTGAGCGCCTCCCCGCTTCCGGGGTCGTGCCAGCGCAGGCGGCCCGGCTGGGGCCTGAGCCAAAGCGTCTGGCCGGGCCGGGCTTCGAAGTCGGGGGGCACCGTGACCTTGAGGTGCTGCCCCTCGTAGGCCAGGGTGAGCAGCAGGTGCGGCCCAAGCGGCTCGACCACCAGCACCTCGGCGGGGAAGCTCTGCGGCTGGGGCTGGGGGTGGGCCTCGAGGTCTTCGGGCCGCACCCCCAGCAACACCTCGCGGCCCTGCGGCGCGGCGGGGAGGTCGAGGGTCAGGGTCTGGATCTTCGCCTGCGCCCCTTCCACCGGCAGCCTGAGGAAGTTCATCGGCGGGCTGCCGATGAAGCCGCCCACGAAGGTGTCGGCGGGCTCCTGGTAGATCTTCATGGGCACGTCGTACTGCACCACGTTGCCCGTGCTCATCACCGCGATGCGGTCGGCCAGGCTCATGGCCTCCACCTGGTCGTGGGTCACGTAGAGCGTGGTGGTGCGGCTCTCGGCCAGCAGGCGCTTGAGCTCGGCCCGCATCTCCAGGCGCAGCAGCGCGTCGAGGTTGGAGAGGGGTTCGTCCATCAGCAGCACCTCGGGCTCGACGGCCAGGGCCCTCGCCACCGCGACGCGCTGGCGTTGCCCGCCCGAGAGCTGCGCGGGGTAGCGCCCCAGAAGCCCCTCGATGTGCATGAGCGTGGCGGCCCGGTCCACCTGCGCCCTGACCCGCTCGGGCGAGGCCTTTTGCATCCTGAGCCCGAAGGCGATGTTCTCGTAGACGGTGAGGTGGGGGAAGACCGCGTAGTTCTGGAAGACCATCGCGATCCTGCGCGAACGCGGCGGCAGCGCCGTCACGTCGCGCCCCCCGATGAACACGCGCCCCGTGTCGGCGTGCTCGAGCCCCGCGATGATCCGCAGCAGCGTGGTCTTGCCGCAGCCCGAAGGGCCCAGCAGCACCACGAACTCCTGGTCGCGCACCTCGAGCGAGACCCCGTTGAGGGCGCGCACCTTGCCGAAGAGCTTGACGATGTTTTCCACCCGGATTCCGGCCATAGGCCTCCTTTAGGGTCGTACGTCGTACGCAAGACGCAAAACGCGGGACGCTTTGGGCCTCGGCTCTGGACCCTCGACCCTGGACCCTGGACCCTAGACACGCCACGAGCTGATGGCTGACCGCTGATAGCTCCTCACCGGTTGGCGATCCCCCACAGCGTGAACAGGTAGCGCCGGATCACGAAGATGAAGACCAGCGCGGGCACGATCAGGAAGAAGCCCCCGGCGAAGCGGAAGGGGAGGGGGGAGTCGTTGAGGGCGGTGAGGAGGAAGGCGGGGAGGGTGCGCTCGCGCAGGGTGAGCAAGGTGGCGGCGAAGACCTCGTTCCAGGAGATCACGAAGGCGAAGATGGCGGTCGCGGCCAGCCCGGGCAGGGCCAGGGGCAGCACCACCTTGAGGAAGGCCTGGATGCGGGTGCAGCCCAGCGTCCAGGCGGCCTCCTCGAGCTCCTTGGGGATGCCCAGGAAGAGGCTGCTGGTGACCAGCACCGCGAAGGGCAGGGCCAGGGCGGTGTGCACCAGGGCCACGCCCAGCGCGGTGTCGTAGAGGCCCAGGTTGATGAAGCGCACCGCCAGCGGGATCGCCAGGATCGCCAGGGGGAAGGCCCGGGTCATGAGGATGAGGACGCGGTAGGCGTCGCCCCCGGCGAAGCGGTAGCGGGCCAGGGCGTACCCGGCGGGTGCGCCCAGCAGCACGGAGAGAACCAGCGTGAGGCCCGCCACCAAAAAGCTGTTGCGGATGGCCTTGCCCACCCCCTCGACGCCGAAGAAGAAGGCGATGGTCTCCAGCGAGAACTGCTGCGGCAGGATGCCCTTGGGCCAGGCGAACACCGAGGCCCGGTCGCTGAAGGCCAGCGTGGCGATGAGGAAGATGGGCACCAGCACCCACAGCGCCAGCACCACCGCGAGCGTGAGGTAGACGAGGCGCGCGTTCATGCGGCCGCCTCCTGCCTGGAGCGCATCAGCCGCAGGTACACGAGCGTCGCCGCCACCGAGATGCCCAGGATCAGCACCGAGTAGGCCGCCGCCACGCCGGGGCTCTGGTAGGCGTTGTACCAGAAGTAGGCCTCCCCGGCCAGCACCGGCAGGTTGCGCCCTCCCAGCGCCACCACCACCGCGAAGACCTCGAGCGCCAGGATCGTCCGCAGGATCAGCGCCACCTGCAGGCTGGGCATCAGCAGGGGCAGCGTGACCCGCCAGAACCGCCGCCAGGGGGTCGCCCCGAACACCTCGGCGGCCTCGCCGTACTCCTTGGGGATGAGCTGCAACCCCGCCACCAGGATCACGAAGACGATGGCCGTCGCCCGCCACACCTCCGCCGCCACCACCGCCAGGAAGAGCATGGCCGGGGTCTCGTAGCTCAGCCACAGCCGCGGCTCCTGGATGACCCCCACCGCCTGCAGGAAGCTGTTGAGGTAGCCCCGCTCGGTGAAGATCGAGAGCCACACGATGCCCGCCGCCAGGTCGGAGATGCCCAGGGGGATGGTCCAGACGTACAAGAACAGGTCGCGGCCCCTTTTGATCCCGCCCAGCAGCATCGCCATGCAAAGCGCCAGCACCACCTGCAGCGGCACCATCACCACCGTCAGCAGCACCGTGTACTTCACGGCGTCCTTGAAGTAGAGGTCGGAGGCCATGCGCTGGAAGTGCTCGAGCGTCCAGCGCCCGTCCCCGCCCCGCACCGACAGCAGCAGGGCCTCCACCAGCGGCCAAGCGAACAGAAACAGCAAAAACAGCACGCTGGGCAGGATCAGCACGTAGGGGATGTACCGTTCACTCCGCATAAGCCCCTTTGTGTGTCGAATGCTGAAAAGGGTCGATGGTCGATAGCGGATGGTCGATAGCCGGGCGCGGGTCGTACGTCCTACGTCGTACGCAACACGCCAAACGCAAGACGCAAGACGCCAGACCCCTTGGCCCTCGACCCTCGACGTCCGCGGGGAGGGGTGACCACGAGCCACACGCTGCGAGTCATACGCCTTCCGTCTTTCGGCTATCGACCACCGGCCATCAGCCATCGACCTCGGGCTAATTCACCGGGCACGGGCCGTTGCTGGCGGGGTCGGGCGACCAGCAGGGGGCCTTGGTGTCGTTCATGACGCGGCGGAGGTTGGCGGCCTCGGCGTCGAGCACGCGCCGGATGTCCTCGCCCCGCAGGATGATGCGGGCGAAGGTGTCCTGGAAGACCTTGTTGTACTCCCCGCCCTTGGCCCCCAAGCCCACGGGGAGCAGGCTGGGCAGGGCCACGTTGCTCTGGGCCTGCCGGGCGATGGCGTCGGCGCCCATGCGGGTGCCCTGCGGGAGGTTGTCGGGGAGCTTGGTCTGGATGACCGGGAAGAAGCCGTTCTCCACCAGGGTGGTGAGCTGGACCTCGGGGCGGGTCAGGTACTCGATGAGGGCCACGGCCCCGGCGCGGTTGGGCGCACCCTTGGGGATGGCGAGCCCGGCGAGCACCGGCATGAAGCCGCGGCCGTAGGGGCCGATGGGGGCGGGGAAGGCCACGAAGTCGTTGGGCTTCTGGTTCAGGCCGTCGCGCAGGCGGGCGATGTGGTCCCAGGCCACCCAGACCTCGCCGGCCAGCAGGGGTTCTTGCATGAAGTCGTAGGTCGTCGATTGGGGGTTGACGTACTGCCACAACGCCTTGAACTCGCTCCACATGCGGTGCGCCTCGTCGCTGCGGAACTTGCTCACCGCGCTCTTGGTGTACGAGGGGTAGAGGTAGCCCTGGGTGAAGCGGTGCATCAGCCCGCGGGGCCCGGCGGGGAAGCCCAGCAGGCGCTTGCCGGTGGCCTTCTGGAGGTTGGCGCCCCACTCGCGCAGCTGCGAGTAGGTCAGCGTGTTGACGTTGGCCCCGGCGGGCAGGTACTGCAGGGCCTGCTTGTTGGCGACCATGATGTAGGTCGCCTGCATCCAGGGGATGTAGTACTGGTTGCCCGTGCCCATCTTGCCCAGGTTGACGAAGGTGGGGGAGAACTTGCGGTCCTTGAGCTGGCTCATCACGTCGTCTACGGGCTCGAGCGACCCGGCCGAGATGAGGGGCGGGAAGTCGCCGTGCAGCCCGCCGACCAGGCTGACGTTCACCTTCCCGGCCCGCGCCTCCGAGAGGATGCGGTTGGTGAAGGGGGCGTTGTCCTCGGGGATGAACTCCACGCGCCCGGAGAAGTCCTTGAGGATGACCTGGCGCATGCGCTGGGCCTCCTCGATGGGGGTGAACTGGGTGGAGACGAACAGCACCGACGGCTGCTGCGCGACCACCGCGGCCAGCGCCACCAGCAGCCCACCGACCAAGCTAAAGCCGATCCACTTCTTCCTCATGCCTGCCTCCTTCTCGCCTAGCTTTGCGGCGGTCCGTCCGACCCCCGCAGGATCAACTCGGGCACCCAGATCTCCCGTAATTCCTCGGCCGGCGTCCCGGCCAGCCGGGCCAGCAGCATCTCGACCAGCCGCCGCCCCATCTCCCGGAAGGGCTGGTGCAGCGTGGAGAGGGGCGGGTCGGTGTAGTGGGCCTGGGGGATGTCGTCGTAGCCGATGACCGAGACCTCCCGGCCGGCCTTGAGGCCGCGCTCGCGCAGGGCCCGCAGGGCCCCCAGGGCCATCAGGTCGTTGGCGCAGAGGACGGCCGTGGGGGGGTGGGGCAGGTCCAGCAGGGCCAGGGTGAGGCGGTAGCCGCTCTCCTCGCTCAGGTCGCCCTCGAGCACCCACTCCCGCCGCAGGGGAATCCCGGCCTCCTCCAGCGCCCGCCGGTAGCCCGCCAGGCGGTGCTGGGCGAAGTTGAGCTCGTGGGGTGCCCCGACGAAGGCGACGGCGCGGTGCCCCAGGGCGATGAGGTGCTGGGCGGCCTGGCGGAAGCCGCGCTCGCCGTCGATGTCGAGGAAAGGGAAGGGCTCGTGGATGAGGTCGCTGCGCCCGTGGACCACGAAGGGGACCTTGTGCTCGAGCAGGTACAGGATGCGCTCGTCGCGCTGGCGGGTGCGGGCGAGCACCAGGCCATCCACCCGCTTGCCCTCGACGAGGCGTTGGTAGCTCGCCAGCTCCTGCGGCCCGGGCGGGCTGGTCGTCACCAGCAGGTCGAGGCCCGCCCCCGACAGCCCCTCGCCCAGCCCGGCGAGCAGCTCGAGGAAGAAGGAGTCGGCGAAGCGCCCCTGCGGCGCGGGGATCACCACCCCCACGGTCTCGGCGCGGCCCTTGCGCAGGCGCTGCCCCAGCGGGTTGGGGCGGTAGCCCAGCCGCGCGGCGGCCTCGAGCACCCGCTCCCGCGTGGCCGCGCTCACCCGCTGGGGGTTGTTGAGCACCCGCGACACCGTGGCGATGGAGACCCCGGCCTCCTGGGCCACCTTGCGGATGTCGGCGCTGGTTGGGGCAGGGTTACGCGGCAAACCACCCTCCGGGTGCAGGCTGAAAGGGCCTGCTGCTGCACGAGATGTAAACGTTTTCCACTACCCTAGCACCGCGCGGCCCCTTTGGCAAGCCCCCGGCCTCGAGCCCCGGCACGGACGCCATTCCCGCCGGCACGCCCACGCCGAGGGCTTGTTTATACCCCGTCCAACTGCATTCACCGGGTGAGTCGGGTATTTTAGAACGATGCACGAAGTCCGATTCAACGCCTTCCATTACCGCGACGATGCCCTTCACCTCGAGGGCACCTATTTCAAGGGCCGGGTCCAGTTGTTGGACAAAGCCGGGGTCAAGGCCTGGCGGGTCTTCGTCTGGCACCGCCTGGAGGACGCCGAGAAGGGGAGCTGGGTGCTCGAGGGGCTGAATCCCCTTCCCTTCAACGTCTACGACGACATGACCTGCACGGCCGAGGGCGTGCCCGACCTCAAGCTCTGGCTCGACCCCTTCGGCTTCCGCTGGGAGGGGTTGGAGGCGCTGGAGCTCGAGGCCCACCGCTTCGGGCAGCTCGGCAAGTCGAGCGTGTGGCACACCAGCGAGTGGACCGCCTTCCACGAGGTCAACGACGGGCTGCCGCTGGGGGCGGGCATGTCGCTCTTGGTCAAGGAGAAGCCCGAGCGGCGCTACTACGGCCTGGGCGAGCGCACCGGCTTCCTCGACAAGAAGGGCCGCGCCTGGACCAACTGGGCCACCGACGACCCCATCCACTACCCCGACACCGACCCCCTCTACCAGGCCCACCCCTTCCTCATCGGCTTCGAGGGCGGGCAGGCCTGGGGGCTCTACCTCGACGAGACCTGGCGCACCGTCTTCGACTTGGCCTCCGCCGAGGACCACCAGACCATCCTCCGCACCGACGGCCCCACCTTCGACCTCTACCTCATCCCCGGCCCCGGCCTCAAGGAGGTCGTGCACAACTACACCGCGCTGGTGGGCCGCGCCGGCCTGCCGCCTTTGTGGGCGCTGGGCTACCACCAGTGCCGCTACAGCTACACCCACCAGAGCCTCGCGCTGGAGATCGCCCGCGAGTACCGCGACCGCGACATCCCCCTCGACGCCTTGTGGCTCGACATCGACTACATGGACGGCTTCAAGGTCTTCACCTTCTCCCCGGGCCGCTTCCCCGACCCCAAGCGGCTGACCTCGAGCCTGCAGGAGATGGGCGTCAAGACCGTGACCATCGTGGACCCCGGCGTCAAGAAGGAGGCCGGTTACCCGGTCTACGAGGAGGGCCACGCCCGGCAGTTCTTCGTGCGCTCGCACCGCGACGAGGAGCTGTGGGGCGAGGTCTGGCCCGACCCCGCCGTCTGGCCCGACTTCACCCGCCCCGAGGTGCGCGAGTGGTGGGGCGGGCTGCACCGCTTCTACCTCGAGCAGGGCGTCGCGGGCATCTGGAACGACATGAACGAGCCCGCCGCCTTCAGCGTCTTCGGCCAGACCCCCCCCAAGGACAACCGCACCCTGCCCAACTCCGCCCGCCACGGCAACCACTACCACGCCGAGGTGCACAACCTCTACGGCTACGGCATGTGCCAGGCCACCTACGAGGGCTTGCGGCGGCTCGAGCCGGGCAAGCGCCCCTTCCTCCTCACCCGCTCGGGCTTCGCGGGCATCCAGAAGTACGCCTTCGTCTGGACCGGCGACAACCACTCCTACTGGGAGCACCTCGAAGGCTCCATCCCCATGATCCTCAACCTGGGCCTGAGCGGGGTGCCCTTCACCGGGGCCGACATCGGCGGCTTCTCGGCCCACGCCGACGGCGAGCTGCTGGCGCGCTGGACCTGGCTGGGGGCCTTCTACCCCTTCATGCGCAACCACTCCGGCAAGACCAGCCGCCGCCAGGAGCCCTGGGTCTTCGGCCCCCGCTGGGAGGAGTCCATCCGCGAGGCGGTGCGTTTCCGCTACCGGATGCTGCCCTACCTCTACACCCTGGCCCAGGAGGCCGTCGCCACCGGCCTGCCGCCCATGCGGGCGATGGTGCTCGAGCACCCCCAAGACCCCGAGGCCCCCGTCCTGCACGACCAGTTCATGTGGGGCAGCGACCTGCTGGCCGCCCCCGCGCTGCGCCCCGGCCAGCGGCACCGCCTGGTCTACCTCCCGCAGGGCGAGTGGCAGGAGTTCTGGACGGGCGAGACCTTCGAGGGCCCGCTGCACCTGCCCGTGACGACCCCCCACGACCGCGTCCCGCTGTTCCAGCGGGCGGGCAGCGCCGTTCCCACCACCCGGGTCGAACCCCACACCACCGACGCCTACTGGGAAGTGCTGCGCTGGCAGGTCTGCTTAGGCCCCGAGATCCGCGGCCGGGTCTTCGAGGACGCGGGCGAGGGCTACGGGCCGGGCCAGGTGAGCGAGCTCGAGGGCACCTACGACGGCTACACCCTGCGCCTGGCCTTCACCGACCGCTCCGGCCAGCCCCGCCACCGCGTCGAGGCCGTGATCCACGGCGTGCGCGAGCCCCAGGGCGGCCCCAGTGTCCACCACTACGACCCGCAGACCCAGACGCTGACCGTGGACCTCACGTCGGGGGCGGCGGAGGTTCACTGGTGAGGTTGGTGGTTGAGGGTTGATGGCTGATGGCTGATCGCCGGGTGCGGGTCGTGCGCCTGAGGCGGGTCGTACGTCGTACGTCCTACGTCGTACGCACGACGCAAGACGTAAGACGCAAGACGCAAAACGCAAGACGCGGGTCGTACGTCCTGCGTCGGGCGCCAAACGCAAGACGCCAAACGCCAGACGCCTTGTCACCCCCCTGAGCAAGGGGGGTTAGGGGGGATAAACCCTCCCCGCGCGGGGAGGGTTTATCCCCCCTAACC
>NZ_QXDL01000349.1:0-2490 GCF_003574345.1 Calidithermus terrae | reverse complement strand
GGTGGGAGGGGGCGCTCGTGGCCCTCGAGCCCTCCCTCACCTGCGGGGAGTGCGAGGCGTGCCGCGGCGGGCGCTACAACATCTGCGAGCGCCTGCGGGTGATGGGCTTCCAGGCCCCGGGGGCCATGGCCGAGCGCTTCGTGAGCCCGGCGCGCAACCTGCACCGCCTGCCGGAGGGCTTCGACGCCGAGCTCGGCGCGATGGTCGAGCCGCTGGCGGTGGCCGTGCACGCGGCGGCCCTCGCCCCGCTGCAGGGCAGGGACGTGGCGGTGCTCGGCGCGGGGGCCATCGGGCTGCTGGTCGCGCAGGTGGCCCGGGCCTACGGGGCGGCCCGCGTGGACGTGGTGGACCCGCTCGAGCCCCGCCGCCGGGCGGCCGAGGCGCTCGGCCTGCGGGCCAAGGCCCCCGACGGGGCCAAGTACCACGTGCTCTTCGAGTGCGCGGGCAACGAGAAGGCCCTCGAGGCGGCCATCCGAGGCGCCCGCAAGGGCGGCAGCGTCGTCGTCGTCGGCGTGTACGGCCGGCCCGCGACCGTCAGCGCCGGGCTGATCCAGGACTGGGAGATCGGGCTGAAGGGCAGCCTGATGTACACCTTCCGGGACTACCGCGAGGCGATCCGGCTCTTCGCGGAGGGGCGGGTGCAGGGCAAGCCCCTGGTGACGCACCGCTTCCCCCTCCACGAGGCGGGGGCCGCCTTCGCGGCGGCGCTGGGGCGGGAGCGGGCCTTAAAGGTGATGCTCCTCGCGCAGGGCTAGGGGCGCCGCGGCCCCGTCACCCCGTGGGCCTCCCCCTCACTGGCCCTGCCCCAGCGAGTAGCCCGGCTTGCCGTCGAAGGTGTAGAGGTGCTCGGTCTTGATGAAGTCGAGGCCGGCGTCGGCCAGGCGGCCCAGCAGCGCCACCAGGTCGTGGTGGGCGAGCTTCGCCCCTTCGCGCGCCATGAAGCGCCCGCGCCAGTGGTCGGTGCGGAAGGTCTCGGGGAAGCCGCCGGGCCAGACCTTGACCCCGCGGTTGGTGATCATCACCAGCTCGAGGCCCCCCGCCTGCGGCTGGAGCAGCCGGGCCAGCTCCTCGGGCTGCTGCCCGCGCCAGTGGAAGAACACGTCCACCCCCACCAGCTCCCTGCGGGCGGGCTCGCGGCGCGGCACCGGCGGCACCATCGGCCCGGGGCTGGGCGGGCCGAAGCGGACCGGGCGCAGGCGGTCGGGCTCCTGGCCCAGCCGCTCGATCACTGCCTGGGCGAACTCCTGCGTCCCCACCTTGCGCTCGCTGACCCGCTCGTCGTAGATGTCGGGGGTGTGGATGCCGTCCTCGAGGGTCTTGAGCCAGGCGTTCTTGATGCGGGCGGCGGCCTCGGGCTGGCCGATGTGCACCAGCATGAGGACGGCGCCCTGCAAGAGCCCCGAGGGGTTGGCGACGCCCTTGCCGGCGATGTCGGGGGCGCTGCCGTGGACGGCCTCGAACATCGCCACCCCGTCGCCCACGTTGGCGCTGCCCGCCAGCCCCACGCTCCCCGCCACCTCGGCGGCGATGTCGGAGAGGATGTCGCCGTAGAGGTTGGGGGCGAGGATCACGTCGAAGCGCTCGGGCATCTCGGCCAGCCGCGCCGCGCCGATATCCACGATCATGTGCTCTTTCTGCAGCTCGGGGTACTCCTGGCCGATCTCGTCGAACACCCGGTGGAAAAGCCCGTCGGTGAGCTTCATGATGTTGTCTTTGGTGATGCAGGTCACCTTTCTGCGCCCGTTGCGCCGGGCGAACTCGAAGGCGTAGCGCACGATCCGCTCGGTGCCGGGGCGGGAGATGAGCTTCAGGCACTGCACCACCTCGTCGGTCTGCTGGTGTTCGATCCCCGCGTAGAGGTCCTCCTCGTTCTCCCGCACGATCACGAGGTCGATGCTCTTGTGCTTGGTGGTGACGAAGGGCTCGTACGACTGCACCGGGCGCACGTTGGCGTACAGGCCCAGCGTCTTGCGCACGGTGACGTTGAGGCTCTTGTAGCCCCCGCCCTGCGGGGTGGTGATGGGGGCCTTGAGGAAGACGCGGGTGCGGCGCAGGCTCTCCCAGGCCGACTCCTCGATGCCGCTGCTGGCCCCGCGCAGGTACACGCTCTCGCCGATCTCGATGACCTCGGGGGCGACCTGGGCGCCGCCGGCCTCGAGGATCCGCAGCACCGCCTCCATGATCTCGGGGCCGATGCCGTCGCCATAAGCCACGGTGATAGGGGTCTTGCTCATCCCAAGCAGGGTAGGCGAAAGCCGCCGGGCATACGGTATCTTGCGCTCCG
Organism: Calidithermus terrae; assembly: GCF_003574345.1. Taxonomy (NCBI): domain Bacteria; kingdom Thermotogati; phylum Deinococcota; class Deinococci; order Thermales; family Thermaceae; genus Calidithermus; species Calidithermus terrae. The sequence goes on along the minus strand of NZ_QXDL01000349.1, from coordinate 206 downwards.
GTCCGCTTGGGCTATACTGCCCTAGAATCCGGGGGCGCATCAGCTCGAGCCCGTCCCCGCGCGGCGTCCTGGGGTGGCGGGGGTCTCACCCGCCACGCCTATTTCACGGTGACGCTGCTCGAGCCGTCCCCTCCGCCACCCCACCGCCGCTGCCCGGGCCGCCGGTCCTTTCGCAGGGCGGGCTCGAGGGCCACCCGCTCCCACCC
>NZ_QXDL01000348.1:0-2496 GCF_003574345.1 Calidithermus terrae | reverse complement strand
GTGCTCGTCACCCCCGCGGGCGAGCGCCCCTACGACCTCAGCCTGCGGGTGGGGGAGAGCCGCGTGCAGCTCGCCGAGGGGCGGGCCGCGCTCGAGCTCGCCGCCGGGAGCTACGCCCTGGAGCCCCGCCTGGCCGGGGCCCAGGTGGAAGGGCCCGAGCGGGTCGCGCTGGAGCCCGGCCAGACCGCCCAAGCCCGCTACCGCGTCACCCCCGAGGTCGCCCTCAGCTTCGAGAGCGACCGCACGACGATGCAGGTGGGCGAGGAGGCCGTGCTGACGGCCCGCGTGAGCACCGCCTTCCCCGACCTGCTCCCCGCCGACCTGCGCCTGGAGCTGCCGGACTGCCTCGAGCCCCGGCAGAGCCCCCGCCTCAGCTCGCCGGTCTCGGCCGGCCGCGCCGTGACCCTGCGCCTGACGGTGAAGGCGGTGTGCAAGGGGGAGTTTGCCCCCGCCGCCCGCCTCGCGCCGTGGGGCCAGAGCCGCCAGGTGGGCCTGCAGGTGCTGCAGCCCGCCACCTTCACCCTGCAGAAGACCGGCCCCGAGGCCGCCGCCGTCGGCGAGCGCGTGGCCTACCGGCTGAGGGTCGCCAACTCCGGCGACGTGGCCGGGACCGTGCGCCTGCGCGACGTGCTGCCCGAGGGGCTGGAGGGGGAGAGCCTCGAGCAGACCCTCACCCTCCCTCCCGGCCAGTCCCAGACCCTCGAGCTCGCCGCCCGGCTCACCCCCCGGGCCGGGGCCACCCTCACCAACCGCGCCGTGCTGCTCAACGCCTCCGGCCAGGAGCTCGCCGCCGCCCAGAGCACCCTGCGGGTGCTGCGCCCCAAGGCCGAGCTGAGCCGCAGCCTCGACCGCCGCAAGGTGCTGCCGGGCGAGGTGGTCACGGTGAGCCTGCGGGTGCGCAACGGCGGGGAGGCCCCCCTCGACTACGCCCTCACCGACGCCTACCCCGAGTGGCTCGAGCCGCTGGAGAAGCCCGAGTTCGCCGGCCGCCTCGAGCCCGGCGCCGAGCGCGTCCACGCCTACCGGGCCCGCGTGGCCTTCGGCGCGCCCGCCGAGGCCGGCTTCCAGGCCGAGCTGCGCTCCAACGGCGGCGACCTCCGCGCGCTCGACCGCCTCGAGCGCGTCCTGATCGGCGTGAACAAGCGGGCCGAGCGCGAGCGGGTGGTGCTGGGCAGCCCCGTGGCCTTCGTGATCGAGCTGCACAACCCCGCCGACCACACCGTGCGCTTCGAGCTGCAGGACATCCCCGGCGAGGGCCTCGAGATGGCCGAACTGCCCCAGGGGCAGATTCCCTTCGGGACGGCGAAGCCGTACGCCTGGGAATTCGTCCTCGAGCCCGGCCAGCGCGCCGAGGTGCGCCTGGAGGGCAAGCCCGCGCGGGTGGGCAGCCTGGAGAACCAGGCCCTGGCCTTCGCCGGCGGCGTGCCCGTGTCCTTCCCCAGCAAGGCGGCGGTGGCGGTGCTGCCGGTGCTCGAGCCCGCGCGCACCTCCACCATCCGGCTCGAGTTCACCGCGGGAGGCCCTGCGGGGGCTAACCCCGCCGCCCCCGGGGGCGAACGCCTGCTCCTGACCCACCTGCCGCCCAGCGAGGCGGCGGGCGAGGGCAAGGCGGTTCAGGCGCTCTACGAGCCCGGCTCGGCCCGCCTGGACGGCAACCCCCTCCCCGACCCGCGCGTGGACGGGCAGGGGCGGCTGTACTTCGAGATCCCCTACCAGCCCGGCGGCGTGCTGAGCTACCAGGTGCGCCACCGCGCGGCGCTGGGCCCGCTCGAGGCCCCCACCCTCACCCTGGGCGTCGCCGACCGCGAGGTGCTGCTGCAGGGCCGGGTGCCCTTCGCCGCGCTGCAGCAGACCCGGCCCCTGGAGGCCAAGGCCCGCCAGGGCTTCATCCAGGAACCCCTCCCCGGCACGGTGTTCCGCGTGGACAAGGCCCGGGTGGTGCTGGTGATGCCCTACGGCCTGGAGTTCGAGCTCAAGGTGGGGGGCGAGCCCGTGACCCGCGCCAGCTTAGGCCAGGCCGAGTACGACAGCGCCCGGGGCACCCAGCGGCTGGAGTACTACGGCCTGCCGCTGCGCCCGGGCGCCAACCTCATCGAGTTCGACAGCCCCGCCGGCTCCGACCGGGTGGAGGTCTTCCTGGCGGGCAAGCCCGTGCGGCTGGTGGCCCGACCGCTCAAGCTCTACGCCGACGGGCGAACCCCGCTCGAGCTCGAGCTCCTGGCCCTCGACGCGGGCGGCCTGCCCAGCGGCTTCGGCCCGCTCACCCTCGCCGGCACCCTCGAGCCCCTCGACCCCGACGCCTTCCCCGCCGCCCCGGGCTACCAGGTCCTGCTGCGCGACGGCCGCGCCGTGCTGCGCCTGCAGCCCCTGGCCCTGCCGGGCAGCCTCCGCCTCGAGCTCGCCTTCGACGACCTCGAGGGCCGCGCCGAGTTCTTCGTGCCCGGCCGCCGGAACACCCTCTGGCAGGCCCAGGGCAGCGTGGGGGCCAGCTTCGGC
>NZ_QXDL01000347.1:0-2578 GCF_003574345.1 Calidithermus terrae | reverse complement strand
GGGTCGAAGGGGGCGTGCCAGGGGTAGGAGACCACCTCGAGCCCCGGCGTCTCCTCCTCGGCCATGCGGGCGGCCTCGATGCGGCTGGTGTGCAGGCGCAGGGTGCCGGAGACCTCGAGCCAGCCCACCCCGCGCAGCGTGACCACAGTGTTGTCGCCCCCGGTGAGCCAGGCGAAGTTCTCGGGCTGCTGCACGAAGAGGCGTTCCAGGCCCCTCTGGCCCATCCAGTCGCGCAGCCGCCGCAGGGCCGACTCGTTCATAGGCGCACCTCGCGCAGCTCGCGGGCGGTGTTCTCGGGCAGGGCGTCCATGGCGAAGGTGCCCGAGCCGATCTCGGTCCCGGCGAGGTACTTGAGCTTGTCGCGGCTTCGCAGGGGCGGGTAGAACTCCACGTGGAAGTGGAAGTGCCCCTCCTCGCCCTTGGGGGCGGCGTGCAGGACCATGATGTAGGGGAAGGGCCGGTCGAAGAGCTTGTCGTAGCGGGCCACCATCTGGCCGAGCTGCTGGGCGAAGCTCGAGACCTCGGCGCCGGAGAAGGTCCAGGGGCCGGGGTGGAAGCGCTTGGGGAAGACCCAGACCTCGTAGGGGTAGCGGGCGAAGGGCGGCACCACGCAGAGGGTGTGCTCGTCCTCCTGCACGGTGTAGGGGCCGAGCTCGGGGAGCAGCTCGAGCAGCACCGGGCGCTGGCGGAAGGCCTCGACCTCCTTCTGCAGGATGGGCGGCACCCAGGGGTAGGCGTAGATCTGGCCGTGGGGGTGGTGGATGGTCACGCCCACCTCCACGCCCCGGTTCTCGAAGGGCATCACGAAGGCGATCTCCTCGCGGGCCAGCAGGTCGGTGTAGCGGTCGGTCCACACCCGCAGCAGCAGCTCGCGCTGGGCCTGGCCGAGGGTGGCGAGGCTGCCGGTGAGCTCGGGGGTGAAGACCACCACCTCGCAGTCGCCGTTGGCCTCGCGGGTGGGCACGGGCAGGCCCTCCGGCGGGGTCCCGGCGCGGGGGGAGAGCGAGGGCCAGCGGTTTTGCAGCACGGCGATCTCGAAGTCCTCGAAGGGGATGTCGGTGGGGAAGCCGCCGGGCTTGCTGGGGGCCAGGGGGTCGTACTCCTTGGGCGGCAGGAACACCCGCCCCTGGCGGTGGGCGGCGTAGACCACCCACTCCTGGCGCAGGGGGTGCCAGCGGGCGTGGGAGCTGGGGGCCCCGGTGGCCTCGCCCTCCTCGAGCGGGGGCAGGGTGTGGGGCTGGTGGCCGTAGAGGTAGACGTAGCGTCCGTCCTTCTTCTGGTAGACCCGTTTATGCATCGCGACCTCCGAGCCACTCGCCGAAGTCCACCTCGCGCTCGCCCAGGCGGTAGCGGTAGGGGCCGGTCTGGGCCACCGGCACCTCCTCCCGCAGCCAGCGCTCCATCGCCGCCCGCTCGTCGGGGTCGAGCCACTGCGGCGGGTCGGAGGTGGCGAGGAAGCCGGCGACTTTGGCGAGGTCTTGGAGCACCTGGCGCTGGGGCGGGCTGAGCAGGTTGTAGCGGGTGCGGAAGTAGGCCACGTCGGGGTCGGTCTGCACCAGCGGGCGCAGCCACAGCCGGTGCAGCGAGGTGCGCAGCGCGTTGAGGCCGCCGGGCCCGGTGAGGTCGTGCAGGTGGTCCTCGCGGTCCTCGTTTCGCCACAGCGGGGCCACGTCGGGGCCCACGCGCAGGCCGTCCACCAGCCCCAGCGAGGGCAGGATGGGCGCGCCGCAGGCCAGGATGTACACGTCTTCGCCCGCCGCCTCGCGCACCGCCCGCAGCGCCTCGCGGTAGGCCTGCTCGCGGGGGACGTTCTCGTGGCGCACGCCGGGGAGCGCGGCGGCGTAGAGGAAGTCGAGCTTGAGGTAGCGGTAGCCCCAGCCCACCGCCCGCTGGACCACCGCGCGCAGCCAGGCCTGCACCAGCGGGTGGGTGGTGTCGAGGGCGTAGTAGGGGCCGCCCCAGTTGAACCCGGCGGGCACCAGCTCGCCCTGGGTGTCGTGCAGCAGCCAGTCGGGGTGCTCGCGGTAGAGCCTCGAGCTCGGCCGCACGATGAAGGGGGCCATCCACAGGCCCGGGGCGTAGCCCGCCTCGCGGATGCGCACCGCCAGCGAGGGCATGCCGGAGGGGAACTTGGCGTTGGGCTCCCAGTCGCCCATGTCCTGCTGCCAGCCGTCGTCGAGCTGCACGACCTCGAAGGGCAGGCCCTGCAGGCCCTCGAGCACCTCCTGGATCACCGCCTCGCTGACGCCGGTGTAGTAGCTGTACCAACTGCACCAGACCCTGGGGGCCGGGCTCTGCCCGCGCTGGCCCAGCCGCTCGGCGAGCACCTGGGCGTAGTGCGCGAAGACCGTGGCTTCGTCGCCGTGGGCCACGTACCAGTCGCCCGCCCCGCTCTCGTAGAAGCCGCGCAGGGCCCGCCCGTGGGCCTCGACCCGGCCGCCCGGGGCCAGGGCGCCCAGCAGCAGCACCTTGCCGTCGGGGGTCTGTACCGCGCCCAGGGCGCTGCCCCCGTGGCGGGGGGAGAGGGCGTAGACCGGGTCGTCGGCCTGGGGGCGCCGCTCGGGGGGCTGCATGGGGA
>NZ_QXDL01000346.1:0-2582 GCF_003574345.1 Calidithermus terrae | reverse complement strand
GTCGGGGGGCCGGCCACCGGCAAGGGGGTGCTGCTGGGGGCCATCGAGCGCACCCTGCCCAGCACCCTGCGCGTGAACCTGGGGGGCGAGATGGCGCCCCAGCTCTACCTGATCGGGGAGCGGCTGGGGATACGGGAGGGCCTCGAGGCGCTGCTGGCCCAGCTCTCCCCCACCCAGCCCTACGCGCTGCAGAGCGCCCTACAGGACGACATCAAGGAGCTCTTAGGCGAGGCCATCGAGCGCGAGGGGGTCCCGCTCCTGCTCCGCGCCGAGGCCGACGGGCAGCTCGGCGGGCTGCCGCTGCGGGTGGGGGGCGAGCGCACCAACCTGACGCTGTGGCTCGAGCCCCTGCTGCGCCGGCTGTCGGTGCCCTACATCGCCGCGCTCAGCGAGCCCCCGGCCCACCTCGCCTACAGCCCGCTCTCGGCCCCCAGCCGCGCCGAGGCCCGGCGCTACGTGCGCGACCGGCTGCCCGAGCTGCCGCCTGAGCGGGTAGAGGCGCTGGTCAACCAGGCCGGGCGCAACTTCGGCGAGCTCTCGCGGCTGGTGCTGCTCGAGGCCGCCCAGCGCCAGGCCCAGCCCTCCAGCGACCTGCGCCAGGACCCCGCCCTCCAGCCCATCCTCGAGGCGCTGGCGGTGTTCTCGCTCGAGTCCGACCCCGCCGTGCCGGTGCCCCTGCTCGAGGCGGCCTTAGGCCGCAGCCTCTCCACCCTCTCCCAGGCCGAGCGCGCGCTGCTGCAACCGGCCAGCGACGGCTCGGGCCGGGGGCAGGGCGAGGCGCTGGTGCGCCCGGTGCTGCGCACCCTGCTGCCCGAGGTGCAGGGCGCCGAGGCCCAGCGGCTGCACGCCCTGGCGCTGGAGCACTACCGCCGGCGCGACCTCTTCCGCGCCCTGCACCACGCCTGGGGGGCGGGCGCGCTCGAGGTGCTGCTGGAGTTGCTGGCCGCCGACCCCTCGAGGCTCTCGCTGCTGCCGGGGCTGTGGGCCGGCTCGCAGGGCTGGCCCGCCGAGAAGCGCGAGGCCCTGGCGACGGTGCTGGTGCGCTACCGCGCGGTGCTGGGGCAGTACGCCCACCCCGAGGCGCTGGAGGCGCTCGAGCTGCTCTCGGGCTCGAAGAACCCGGCCACCCGGGCGTGGGCGCGGGTCAAGGCGGCCGAGGCCAAGGTGGACGCCGCCGACTACCCGGCCGCCCAGGCCCTGCTGCCCGACCTCGCCACCCTCAGCGGGGAGGTGCTGGCCGAGGGGCTGCTGGTGCACGCGGCCATCGCCCGCTGGCAGGGCGACTACGCCCAGGCCGAGGACGACGTGCAGCGGGCCCTGGCCCTGCCCATCCCGCCCTTCCTGGCCGACCGGGTGCGGCTGTGGCAGGGCCTGGTGGCGAAGGACGCGGGGCGCTTCAAGGAGGCGCTGGAGGCGCTCGAGCAGGTCCAGCACGACCCGCTGCTCTCCAGCCGCGCCCGCTACCAGGCCGGCGACCTCCTGATGCGGCTGGGCCGGGGCGAGGAGGCCGTCGAGCGCATGAAGCACGCCCTCGCCGGGCTCACGCCCACCGCCTCGGAGGAGGCCGCCCGCGTGCGGGCCCGCCTGGGCACGGCCCTGCGCCGCATCGGGCGCTACGAGGAGGCCGCCCAGCACCTCTACCGCGCCATCGCCGAGGCCCCCGACGCCTTCACCCGCGCCCGCGCCCAGAGCGAGGCGGGGGTGCTCGAGGCCGCCCGGCAGCACCCCTGGGAGGCCCTCAGCCTCACCGCCGAGGCCGAGCGCTACCTGCGCGGCGCCCGCGAGCGCCGCAGCGAGGCCCAGTACCGCTACCGCCGCACCATCTTCCGCCTGGCGGTGGCCTACTGGGTCTGGGAGACCGGCGACCCCTACCGCCCGCCCTTCCACGGCGGCAAGCCCGCCCCCCAGGCCCAGCGCCTGCTCGAGGGCCTGTGGAAGGAGTTGCAGCAGGAGTCGCCCAAGGGCGACCGCTACACCGGGCTGATGCTCGACACGGCGCTCATGCTCTCGCTCTTGCTCGAACCCGCCGCCGCCCAGGCGCTGCTGCACCCCTTCCTCCGGCTGGAAAACCCCTACCTGCGCGACCAGGCCCGCCTGGCCTACGCCGACGCGATGGGCCGCGAGCAGCGCTGGGGGGAGGTGCTGGCCCAGCTCGTGCAGCTCAGCGCGACGGAAGCTCCCCCGGCCCGCGTCACCAGCGAACTCCCGCCCGGCAAGGCCCCCGACCCCGGCGTCCAGGTCTGGAAGAGCGCCCTCGAGGCCCAGGCCCTGCTCGGCCTCAAACAGGAAGAGGCCGCCTGGGAGCGCCTGCAGAACCTGGGCCACCTCCCCGAGCCCTTCCGCGTCCAGCTCGGCCGCCTGCTGGGCCGCGCCTGGCCGCCCAGGCTGCTCAAGGAGCGCCTGGGGCAGTTCGCGCCGCTCGAGGCGGGCGAGGCGTTGGCGGTGTGGCTGCTGAGCCCGGCGGCGGTGAGCGTTTGAGGGGGTGTCGGTGGCCGGGCGTCGTACGTCTTGTGTCGTACGCCGTACGCAAAACGCCCTTTCCTTACCCCCTTTAGCAAGGGGGGCTGGGGGGGGATAAACCC
>NZ_QXDL01000345.1:0-2641 GCF_003574345.1 Calidithermus terrae | reverse complement strand
CCCCTGAGCGCCGAGCCCGCCCCCGCCCTGCGCACCGCCCTCGCCCGCGACAGCGCCAACCGCAACCCGGCCCAGGCCGCCCTGAGCCTGCTCTCGCAGAGCATGTCGGCCCCCGAGCCCGTGGAGGTGCGCGGCAGCCTGGACACCGTGCGCTACGGCCACGTGCTGCGCAACCGCCGCCTGGTGGGCCTGCGCGGGGTGGGCCTCTCCTACGACGGCTATTACTACGTGCGCCAGGTCACCCACCGCATCGACCTGCGGCAGTCGAGCTACACCCAAAGCTTCGGCCTCTCCCGCGAGGGCATCGGCACCCTGCTGCCCGTGCTGCCCCCGATCTAGGCTCGCCCATGACCCCTTCGATAAGGCACTACCCGTCCAACGCTCGGCCCGAGGCTAGCGGCCCCTGGCCCTTGGCCCGTCGAGGGTCCACGGCCAAGGCGTTTTGCGTCTTGCGTTTGGCGTCTCGCGTACGACGTACGACACAGCACGTACGACCCGCTATCGGCTATCAGCTATCAACCCTCGACCCCCTAAACAGGTGACCCTATGCCCAACTTCTACGGCAAATACCGCGGCGTGGTGAGCGACAACCGCGACCCCTTGCAACTCGGGCGCGTCCGGGCGCGGGTGCCCGACGTGACGGGGGATCAGGAGAGCGGCTGGGCCATGCCCTGTGCGCCCTTCGGGGGGAGCGGGATGGGCTTCTTCGCCCTGCCCAAGGTGGGGGCGGGGGTGTGGGTCGAGTTCGAGCACGGCGACCCGGAGTACCCCATCTGGAGCGGGGCCTGGTGGGGCTCGCTGGCCGAGATGCCCCCCACCCTGCTGCCCCTGCCCGACCAGAAGGTGCTGCTCAAGACCTCGGGCGGCACCAGCATCCTGCTCGACGACACGCCGGGGGTCGGGGGGATCACCCTCGAGACCGCCACCGGCCAGAAGATCGTGCTCAGCGCCACCGGCATCGAGATCAACAACGGCATGGGCGGGGTGATCAAGCTCAGCGGGCCGCAGGTCTCGGTCAACAACGGGGCCTTGGAGGTGGTCTAGTGCCCGGCTTCCTGCTGCACCAGGGCGCGGCCGTGCTGTGCCTGCACGGCGGGCAAGCCCAGGCCACCGCGCCCAACCCCCGGGTCAGGGTGATGGGCCAGATGGTGGTGACCCAGAGCGCCCCCCACAGCGTGGCGGGCTGCCCCTTCACCACCCCGGCGGGCAACCCCATGCCCTGCGTCACGGCCCAGTGGGTCACCGCGGCCACGCGGGTGCGGGCGGGGGGCGTGCCGGTGCTCTTGCAGGACAGCCAGGCGGTCTGCGCCCCCAACGGCACGGGGGTCAGCATCGTCATGACCCAGACGCGGGTCAGGGGAAGCTGAGGGAGGGATTGGCGTGAACACGGATTTTCCTTATCGCATTTCCGGCCAGGGCCGCACCGCCAGCGCCGAGGGCGACGCCTACGTGCGCGACCTGATCGAGCAGGTGCTCTTCACCAGCCCCGGCGAGCGGGTCAACCGGCCCACCTTCGGCAGCGGGCTGCTGCGGCTGGTCTTCGAGCCCAACAGCGAGCCGCTGGCCTCGAGCACCCAGCTCGCGGTGCAGGGGGCCCTGCAGCAGTGGCTGGCCGATTACATCCTCGTCGAGGCGGTGCGGGTGCAAAGCCAGGAGGCCGCCCTCGAGGTGACCGTGCAGTACGTGGTGCGGCGCACCCAGGAGCGGCGGGTGGAGCGCTTCGAGCGCAGCCTGTGAGGCGGCCATGACCCAGTACCGCTGCAAGAACCCCGCCCGCGCCCTGCTGCTGGCCCAGCCGGGCCTCGACGGGGTGGACTACAACGGCATCGACTACCTCGAGGTGCTCGACGAGGAGGCCCCCAGCCCCGCCCAGCGGCAACGCACCCTGCTCGTGCGCTGCTTCAAGGCCATCAACCCGCCCCTGCGCCAGGGCAACGTGCGCCTCGAGGGGGGCGTGCGGGTCAAGGGGGTGCGGGTGCGCTGGGCCTACGTGGCCTCGGAGTTCTCCACCAACCCCGCCGACGCCGCCAGCCTGCCCAACAGCCGGGTGACGCTCGAGGAGCGCCGCTACTTCACAAGCCTGCCCGACCCCCAGCAGGTGCTGGTGATCCGCACCGAGCAGGAGGGGGACTACTCGAGCTACGCCCTGCGGCTGGTGCAAAGCCCCTCCACCCCCACCCCGCCCGCCGGCTTCGACGCCCAGCTCGCCGAGGTGGAGTTCTCCTTCAAGGTCGAGTGCCCCAGCGACTTCGACTGCGCCCCGGGGGAGGAGTGCCCGCCCGGGGCCCTGCCCGAGCCCCGCCTGGACTACCTCGCCAAGGACTACGCCAGCTTCCGCCGCCTGATGCTCGACCGGCTGGCCCTGCTGATGCCCGGCTGGCAGGAGGGCCCCCCCGCCGACCTGCAGGTGACGCTGGTGGAGCTCTTGGCCTACGTGGGCGACCGCCTGAGCTACTCCCAGGACGCCGCGGCCACCGAGGCCTACCTGGGCACCGCGCGGCAGCGCGTCTCGCTGCGGCGGCACGCCCGGCTGCTCGACTACCCCATGCACGACGGCTGCAACGCGAGGGCCTGGGTCTGCCTCGAGGTCGCCCCCGCCGCCGACGGCCTGGTCCTGCCCGGCCCCGACCCCCTCACCCAC
>NZ_QXDL01000344.1:0-2649 GCF_003574345.1 Calidithermus terrae | reverse complement strand
CCCGATGACCCCCGAGACCCCTCCCACCCCTCCACCCCTCGAGCGCCGCTACTGGTGCGCGGGGCTCTACCTCCACTTCCTGGCCGAGGCCCCCGACACCGGCGGCGAATTCACGCTCGTCGAGGGGGTGGTGCGGCGGGGCGCCGAGCCCCCGCCCCACACCCACACCTACGAGGACGAGGCGTTGCTGGTGCTGGAGGGGGAGCTCGAGGTCCGGTACGGCGATCACCGCGGGCGCCTGGGGGCCGGGGAGCACTGCCTGATGCCCCGCCGGCAGGAGCACCACTTCCGCTGCCTCACCCCCGAGGTGCGGCTGCTGGTGAAGCTCTCGCCGGGCGGGCTCGAGCGGGGCTTCAAGGCCTTCGGCGTGGCGCTGAGCGAGTCGCTGCTGCCCCCGCCGCCCGAGCAGGTCCCCGGCTTCGCCGAGATCGCCCGCATCCTCGGCGAGTTCGGCGTCCACTTCTCCCCTCCCCGCTAGTCCTCAGCGGGCGGCGAGGCGGGCCCACCCCTCCGGCTCGAGGCGGGCCACCAGCCCGTAGCCACGCTCCCCCAGCGGGCGGATGACGGCGGCCTCGCCCTGCTCGAGCTCGATGGCGCGGTCGGTGAGGTAGTTGAGCGGGCCCAGGTGCGCCACCAGCACGGTGTTGGTCCCGGGGGCGGGCGGGGTGGAGAGCAGCCGGCGGAACTCCGGCAGCTTGGCCCGCATCTCCGCTTCGGTGACGCCCACCCCCAGCAGCACGTCGCTGCGGGCGGAGCGGCCGAAGGCCAGCTCGGCGGTGTCGCGGCAGCGGCAGTAGGGGCTCGAGAGCACCGCCCCCACCGGGATGCCCAGCTCGCGGAAGGCCCGCCCGATGGCGAGGGCCTGCTCGCGCCCGCGGGCGTCGAGGTTGCGCTGCAGGGAGCAGTCGAGGTAGTCGGCGGGGATGCGGTCCTTGTTGGCGAGCTCCAGCGGGCCCTGGCTCTGGTCGGTCTCGGCGTGGCGGAAGTAGATCACGTAGCCGCCCTTGCGCAGCTCGCCCAGCAACTCCGGGCCCTGGAGGCCCTGACCCAGCGCCACCGAGCCGAGCCACAGCAACAGCAGCAGCCGGGGTGCCATGCCCCAGTGTCGGGGGGACCCCCCCGGGCGCGAATCCACCGAACGGGCGACTCGAGCCCTTTTTACGCCCTTTTCACGCCCCCCCTTGCACACTGCTCCCAGCAACACCAGGAGGAGCGTATGCACCAGGGAAAACGAGCCGTCGTGATCGGCGGGAGCATGGGCGGGCTGCTGGCGGCGCGGGCGCTGGCCGGCCGCTACGAAGAGGTGACGGTGCTCGAGCGCGACCACTTCCCGGCCGCAGGCGAGCACCGCAAGGGCGTGCCGCAGGGCCGCCACGCCCACGGGCTGCTGGCGCAGGGCCGCGCGGTGCTGGAGGAGTTCTTCCCCGGCCTCACCCGCGACCTGGTGGCGCAGGGGGCCAAGGAGGGCGACATCGTCGAGGGCGCGCGCTGGTACCACAACGGCGGGTTCCACGCCCAGTTCCCCAGCGGGCTGACGGGCCTGCTGCTGAGCCGCCCCCTGCTGGAGGGCTACGTCCGCGGGCGGGTGACGGGGGTGCGGCTCGACGACGAGGGCCTCAGCGACCTCCGGGCCGATCTGGTGGTGGACGCCAGCGGGCGCGGCTCGCAGGCGCCGAAGTGGCTCGAGGCCCTGGGCTACGAACGCCCGGCCGAGGACCTGGTGCGCATCGACCTGGCCTACGCCACCCGCGTCTACCGCCGCCGCCCGCAGGACCTGGGGGGCAACGACGCCTTCGTCATCGGCTCCAACGCGCCCGAGGCGCGGGGCGGGGTGGTGCTGGGCATGGAGGGCGACCGCTGGGTGGTGACCCTGGCGGGTTTCCTGGGCGACCACCCGCCCACCGACGAGGCGGGCTTCCTCGAGTTCGCCCGCAGCCTCCCGGTGCCCGACGTCTACGATCTGGTCAAGGACGCCGAGCCGCTCTCCGGGATCGTGCCCTACAAATTCCCCGGCAGCCAGCGCCGGCGCTACGAGCGGATGGCGCGCTTCCCGGAGGGCTTCTTGGTCATGGGCGACGCCCTGTGCAGCTTCAACCCGGTCTTCGGCCAGGGCATGACGGTGGCCGCCGCCGAGGCCAAGGCGCTCGCGCGGTGCCTCGAGGCCGGGACCGAGGACTTGGCGCGGCGCTTCTTCCGCGAGGCCGCCGCCCTGGTGGACAGCCCCTGGGGAATCGCGGTGGGGGCCGACCTGCGCTACCCGCAGGTGCAGGGGCCGCGCGGCCCGGTGGTGAGCTTCGTCAACTGGTACGTCGCCCGGCTGCACGTCGCCGCCCGCCGCGACCGCGCGCTGGTGCTGGCCTTCCAGAAGGTCGCCAACCTGATGGCCCCGCCGCCCAGCCTGCTTGCCCCGAAGCTGGCCTTGCGGGTACTGTGGGGCAACCTCAAACCCCGCGGCGCCGCGGCCCGGCCACCCGGCCCCCGGCAGGCGCCCACGGCCTGAAGCCCCTCGAGCCCGGAGGCCGCCATGCACAGCCTCGAAACCGCCTGGGTCTTCGAAAGCCCCCTCGAGCCCCTCTGGGACGCCCTGTTCGAGGTGGGGCGGTGGGGGGGCTGGTGGCCCGGCCTCGAGCGCTGCGAGCGGCTGGGGGC
>NZ_QXDL01000343.1:0-2674 GCF_003574345.1 Calidithermus terrae | reverse complement strand
GGATATACCCACCCCGCTGGCGGGGAGGGTTGGGGAGGGGTCCACCACGAGCCACCAGCTCCCGCTGACGGCTGAAAGCTGACCGCTGACGGCCCCCCTACCCTCGCCCGCCGCGCGTTTCGCCGGGGCAGGCCCTCAGGCCTGTGGCTCCGGGTTGAGCTGGGCGTAGGCCACCACCCCGATCAGGCCGCTGAGGCCTACCAGCAGCACGAGCACGAACAGGTCGAGCACGGGGACGGAGGCCCCGGTGGGGACGTAGTTGATGAGCTGGATCAGCAGCACCAGCAGCACGTGGCGCGGCACCCCGGCCCGTAGGATCAGGTGCCAGCCCTCCCGCACGGCCTCGGTCCAGGGCATGTGGCGCTCGGCGAGGTACTGGAAGGGGTAAAACCACAAGAGCGCCAGCACCGCGTTGGCGGCGAAGCCCAGCAGCACGGCCACCGCCGGGGAGAAGCGCTCGAGCGGCAGCGGCACCACCAGCCCCACCAGCAGCAGCGCCAGGTACACCCACCCCGCGAGGAAGGCCTGGCGGCGGAACTGCTGCCACAGCAGCTCGGGGGCCCACTCGCCGCGGCGCAAGTAGCGCAGCATCACCGCGTTGAAGCCCACCTGCATGGGCCCGATCAGGATCCCGAAGCTGACGAAGCTGAAGAGCAGGGCCACGAAGGTGACCCACAGCACCCCCAGCGGGTGGTGGGCGAAGATCCGCAAGGTCACGGAGAACACGCGGGCGAGGCTGAGCATCAGGCCCATTGTATAGAGCAGTTTGCGGAATGATTAAGCCAAAGCGGGGGCTGCATCGGCTGCGCGATGGCCGGTTTCACCGCCGGGAGGAGGAGCGCCGGAGTACCGGCGAACCGCGACAGGCCCTTTGAAGGGGCTCCACCCGTATGGCTTGACACGTATATATATGGCTCATAACATATATACGTGAGCGCTACTAGGGAGGACGCCATATGACCGGAGCTACTACGCTCGACCGCGAGGGCTTTTATCAAACCCTGGCGAGCTGGAAGGAGGACGGCCCCATCTCGGTGGCGGTGGCCGACATCGACGAGTTCCTGGCGGTCAACCAGAACTACGGGCGCGACGTGGGCGACGCGGTGATCGCGCTGGTGATGAAGGCGCTGGCCGGGAGCCTCCCCCCCGGCAGCCTGCTCACCCGCATCGGCGGGGACGAGTTCGCCTGCGCCCTGCCGGGGGCCAGCCCCGAGGAGGCGCTGATCCAGCTCGAGGAGATCCGGCAGTACCTCGCCGGCCGCAAGCACAACGTGGGGGAGGTCTCGCTGGCGGTGCGGCTGTCCATCGGCATCGCCAGCTTCCCCCGCCACGTCTCCGACCCCCAGCAACTGCTGCAGGCCGCCGACGAGGCGCTGCTGCGGGCCAAGCGCGAGGGGCGCAGCCGGGTGGCGATCTACGTGGAGGACAAGATGGTGCTGAAGTCGAACTACTACCCCAAGAACCAGCTCGCCCGCCTCGCCACGCTGTCCGAGCGCTTAGGCCGCACCGAGGCCGCCCTGCTGCGCGAGGCCCTCGCCGACCTGCTCGACAAGTACCGGGAGTTCCTGTGATCGAGCGGCGCTGGATGGAGCGGGCCGTGGAGCTCGCCCGGCGGAGCCTCGAGGAAGGCACCTACCCCGTCGGGGCGGTGCTCACCGACGCGGAAGGCCGCCTGGTCGCGGAGGGGCGCAACCGGGTGCTGCCCACCGGCGACCCCACCGCCCACGCCGAGGTCGAGGCGCTGCGCGGCGCGGCGGCGTGGTTCAGGGCCCAAGGCGGCGACCGGCGCAGGCGGCGGGGCGAGGCCCTGACCCTCTACACCACGCTCGAGCCCTGCCTGATGTGCGGCGGGGCTATCCTCTTCGCGCAGGTGGGGGCGGTGGCCTGGGGCTCCGACGACCCCTACGGCGGGAGCCACCGCATCCTGCAGGCCCAGTCGCACTACGACGGGCACCGGGGCCGCTGGAGCCGCTCGCGCACCTTTGCCGAGCCCTTCCCCGACCTCGCCCGCGAGGTCCGCGCCCTGATGCGGCAGTGGGAGGAGCGGCGGGGGCGCCTCGAGGAGTTCGCCTGGCCCGAGCCCGAGGAGGCCCGATGACCGGCCCCGTGCCCAACCTCTCCCCCAGCCCGGGGCGCGTAGGCCGGGTCTGCGTGTGCGTGTGGCACGAGGAGCGGGTGCTGCTGGTCGAACACGAGGGCCTCTTCACCTTCCCGGGCGGCGGCGTGGACCCCGGCGAGGGCTTCGAGCAGGCCGCCGTGCGCGAGGCCTGGGAGGAGGCCGGGGCCCGGGTGCGGCTGAAGGGCCTGCTGTGGGAGAACGCCGGCCGCGAGGGCCCGGAGCGCTGCTACCTGGCCGAGCTGGAGGCGCTCGAGCCCAGCCCCGAGGGGCGCGCGGCGGTGTGGGTCAACCCGCACGCCCTGCCCTGGAGCGAGGACCGCCAGATCGGGCCGGTGCTGCGGGCCCTGGGCCTCCACCGCGAGCGGCTGTCGCTCGCGGTGCCCGAACGGGTGCGGCAGGCCCTCGAGCTCGCCCGCCAGCACGGCTTCGACCGCTCCTGCTCCCTCGAGGTCGGCCGGCTGTTGCGGCAGTTGGCGGCCCGGCCGGAGCTGCGCATCGCCGAGCTGGGCACGGGGGTCGGGGTGGGCGCGGCCTGGATGGCGAGCGGGATGGGGG
>NZ_QXDL01000342.1:0-2675 GCF_003574345.1 Calidithermus terrae | reverse complement strand
GCCAGGGGCAGCACGAAGGTGGGGACGCTGCACCCGTCCACGCCGTAGGGCACCTCCCCCGCGCCGCTGAGGTCGCGCAGGACGCGCAGGTTGAGCTGCTGCACGGGGTGGGTGGGCTGCTCGTAGCCCTGGGGGCTCGTGCCCAGCGCCAGCGCCGCCGCCATCATGCCGGTGTGCTTGCCCGAGCAGTTGTTGTGCAGCACGGTGGGCTTTTCCCCGGCCTGCTCGAGCGCCTTGCGGGCGGAGCGGGAGAAGGGCGGGTGGACGCCGCACACCAGGGCGGAGGGCTCGAGGCCGATCTTTCGCAGGTAGGCCGCCGACACCGCGACGTGGCGGGGGGTGCCGTCGTGGGAGGCGCAGGTGAGCGCCACTTCCTCGGGGGTGATGCCGAAGCGCTCGACGGCCCCGCTCAGGTACAGCGCCAGCGCCTGGAAGGGCTTGGCCGAGGAGCGCAGGTGGGCGCTGAGCTGGGGGTCGCCGCCGTAGGCCAGCAGCTCGCCCGCGGGGTTGACGACGGCGAGGGAGACGCGGTGGCGGTTCTCGATCAGGCCGCCCCGGTAGGCGTAGACGTAGGATTGCACGCCCCTAGCTTATCGTGCCCCTCCTCCCCCCCTGTCAATCCCGGACAACGCGGGCGAGGAACGCCCCGCCCCTCAATCCCCGAGCCAGTGGCCCAGCCGTTCCCGCTTGGCCTCCAGGTACTTCGCGTTATGGGGGTTATCCCCCGCCCGCAAAGGCACGCGCTCGAGGACCTCGAGGCCGAAGCCGCGGAGGGCCTGCACCTTGCGGGGGTTGTTGGTCAGGAGGCGCAACCGGCGAACGCCCATCTCGCGGAGGATCTGCGCCGCCACCCCGTAGTCGCGCAGGTCCGGGGGGAAGCCCAGGGCCAGGTTGGCCTCCACGGTGTCCAGGCCGGTGTCCTGCAGGGCGTAGGCCCGGATCTTGTTGATGAGGCCGATGCCCCGCCCCTCCTGGCGCAGGTAGACCAGCACCCCACGGCCCTCCCGGGCGATGCGCTCCAGGGACAGGTCGCGCTGGAAGCCGCAGTCGCAGCGCAGGCTGTGGAAGGCGTCCCCGGTGAGGCACTCCGAGTGCACGCGCACCAGCACCGGCCCGCCGTCCGTGACCGCCCCCATCACCAGCGCGGCGTGCTCCTGGCCGGTGAGGGTGTCGCGGTACCCGACGACCCTGAACTCCCCGAACCGGGTGGGCAGGGCGGCTTCGGCCTCGCGCGTCACGTAGCGGTCGCCGCGCTCCAGGCGGTAGCGGATCAGCTCGGCGATGGCGCCCACCTTCAGGCCGTGCCGACCGGCGAACTCCAGGAGGGCCGGCAGGCGCATCATGGTGCCGTCGTCGTGCATGAGCTCGCTGATGGCCGCTACCGGCTTGAGCCCGGCCAGGCAGCACAGGTCCACGCTGGCCTCGGTATGGCCCGCGCGGCGCAGCACCCCGCCATCCCTGGCCCGCAGCGGGAAGACGTGACCCGGGCGCACGAAGTCCGCGGCCGTCACCCCGTCTTCGGCCGCCAGGCGCACGGTGGTGGCCCGGTCGGCGGCACAGATGCCGGTGGTCACCCCCTCGCGGGCCTCGATGGAGACGGTGAAGGCCGTGGCCCGGGGGGCGGTGTTGTCGCGTACCATGGGGGGCAGCTCGAGGCGGTCGGCCCAGGCTTCGGTCATCGCCAGGCAGACCACGCCCCCGGTGTAGCGGATCATGAAGGCCATCCACTCGGTGCTCACGTGCTCGGCGGGCAGGACCAGGTCGCCCTCGTTCTCCCGCTCCTCGTCGTCCACCAGGATGACCGGGCGGCCGGCCCTGAGCTCCTCCAGAAGCTCGGGGACCGGGCTAAGCATCGTCCCCTCCCCGCACGGCCACCAGGCGCTCGAGGTAACGGGCCAGCAGGTCGGCCTCGAAGTTCACCTCGTCCCCCTGCGCCAGTTCCTTCAGGGTGGTGAGCTCGAGGGTGTGGGGGATCAGGGTCACCCAGAACCGGTTGCCACGGACCCCGGCCACGGTCAGCGAGACCCCGTCCAGGGCCACCGAGCCCTTGGGGGCGACGTAGCGCGAAAGCTCCCGCGGCACCTCGAGCCAGACGTCCCAGGCCCCCATCTCGCGGTTCACCCCCACCACCCGGGCCCGCCCGTCCACGTGGCCCGTGACGAGGTGCCCGCCCAGCCGGCCGCCCAGCGCCAATGAGCGCTCGAGGTTGACCCGCTGTCCCGCCGCCCAACGCGCCGCCGTGCGGCGGAGGGTCTCCTTCGCCAGCTCCACGGCGAACCCGCCGGCGCCCAGCTCCACCACGGTCAGGCAGACCCCCGAGACCGCGACGGAATCCCCGGCCGCGGTGCCCTCCAGCACCCGACCCGCCTCGATGAACAGCCGCCACAGCCCGCCCACCTCGCGGGCCTCGCGGATAACCCCCACTTCCTCGACGATTCCGGTAAACATCCTCACCTCGCAAGCTTCTCGCGTAAGCCACTGATGGCCGACAGCCGCGGCCCAGCGGTTCAAGACCCGACCGGGCGAGCCTCCAGCCAGATGTCCCCGTCCAGGACCTCCAGCCGCCGGGTCTCGAGGCCCAGCGCCTCGTCCATGCGCCCGGCGGCGAAGCCCGAAAGCGCCCCCCGCCCCTCCCCTACCAGCTTGGGCGCCAGGAACAGGGCCACCTTGTCCAC
>NZ_QXDL01000341.1:0-2676 GCF_003574345.1 Calidithermus terrae | reverse complement strand
GGGCGGGCGGGGGCGCTGAGGTTGTAGTGCACCTGCATGACCACCCTCGAGCCCGCCTTGAGCTCCTTGCCGGTCCCGGCGGGGTAGTCGGTGCCCTGGGTGCCCGGCACCCAGAAGCCCAGCGCGTTGCCGAGGGTGCCGGTGTCGGCCCCCACGCCGGGCCCGCCGAAGCAGGGCCAGCCGGGGCGCCCGTCCCGGCCGTCCTGGGCCCTGGCCCGCTGCGCCGCCTCGGGGCCGACGACGAAGAGGATGACGTGGTGCACGAGCTGGCCCTGCCCCGGGCGAACCCGGTAGCCCTGCACGAAGGTGTCGCGGGGGAACTCGGCGTCGAGGAGGAAGCAGCGGTAGTCGTCGTAGAGCCTGGCGTCCGGGGTGTAGGCTTTGGGCATCGCGGCGGCGAGGTCGGGGGTGCGGGCCGGGGGTTTCCCTGCGGCGGGGGCAGCGCTCTTCCCCTCCCCCAGCGGGGCCCCGGCCTTGGCCCAGCCCACCAGCGTCTCGACGGCCTGCGGGCTCAGGCGGCGCTCGCCCTGCATCCGCGGCGAGGCCTCGCCGGGCGGCCAGGGCGGCATGCGGCCCTCCGCCACCGCCGAGGCGATGGCCGGGGCCATCCTCACGGCCCACCCGGCGTCGTCGAGCGGGAAGGGCGCGATGCCCCCCTCGGTGTGGCACCCCGCGCAATTGGCGCCGAGGATCGCGCTCACGGCGCCGTGGTAGGTGGGCGAGCCGTCGGCGGCGCCCAGGAGGCCCCCTAGGCAGAGGAGCAGGCCTGCCAGCATCCAGCGGTATGGCTTCACGACGAACCTCCGAGGCGTTGCAATTCGCCGGCGAGCTGGGCCGCGCTCAGGCGGCTGGCCCCGTAGATCAGCCGCAGGACACGCCCCCGGGCGTCGAGCAAGACCACGACGTCGGTGTGGTACAGCCGCACCCCGCCCGGGGCCGGGTTGTAGCGCACCTCGAGCGCCCCCGCCGCCCGCGCGACGGCCTCAGGGGTGCCGGTGAAGCCCACCACCGGCTCGAAACCCTTGAGGTAGCGGCCCAGCACGGCGGGCGTGTCGTGCTGGGGGTCGAGGCTGAGGAAGCCCAGCCGCACCCCGGCCGGAGAACCCAGGCCGCGGTGGGCCTGGCGCAGGCGCTCGAGGGTCAGGGGGCAACTGTCGGGGCAGCGGGTGTAGCCCAGGTAGAGCGCCCAGGCCTGCCCCTTGGGGGGGAAGCTCACCGCCCGTCCCGCCGCGTCCACCAGCTCCACGGCGGGCAGGGGCTTGGGGGACTGCATCACCTGCACCCCCGCCCCTGAGAGGGGCAGGTAGTGCCCGCCGTGGGCGAGGGCCGCGCTCAGCAGGACGGCGAGGGCGAGGGCTCTCACGCCCTAAGGCTACGCGATTCGGCTTAACCGTGCCTTAAGGCGCGGGCGGCCAGCCGGGCCAGACCGAGGCATAGCCGCCGGGGCCCGCCTCCTGCAGGGCCCGGTGGGTGTGGAAGGGGTTCAGCCTGACCACCGCCGCCAGGGCAGCCGCCCCGCCCGCCGCCGCGAGGCCGCGCACCTCGCCCTTGCCCCCCGCGTTCCAAACCATCCACAGCAGGTCGGCCCGGAAGTCGGGGCTCGTCACCAGCACCCAGGCGTCGTCCCCGGCGTAGGGCGGCAGGGTCCGCCCGTTGAGGCTCAGCGCGTCGCGGGCGGCGATGCAGCAGGCCGCGATCCCACCCACGTAGACCCGCCCGGCCTCGTCGGCGGCGAGGGCCAAGGGCCGGATGGTGTTGCCTTTGCCGCTGCCGAGGCGGGCGAGCAGGACCTGACCCAGAAGCTGGGCGCCGGTGGCGGGCTCGAGGCGGGTGTAGTAGGTGATGTGGTTGGAGGCGGTGTTGTAGGCGTCGTGGTAGGGGCCGCGCTTGACGTTGGCGGCGGGCTCGGCGAAGTCTTGCGGGTCGCGCGAGTAGATGAAGTTGCCGCCCGCGCTCTCCCCGGCGAAGTAGAGGTATCCGTCGCGCCCCATCGCCACCCGCATCCCCCGGGTGTCGGCGCACAGCCCCGCGTCGCCGGCTTGGGTTTTGTCCCAGTCGTAGGCCTTCCAGGCCGGGGCGCCCCGGTAGTCGAAGGCCCGCACCCAGGCGATCTGAAGCTGGCCGCACGTGTAGCCGTCGTCCTGCTTGAAGCCGGTCACGAAGACCCGGCGGCTGACCGCGTCAACCGCCACGTCGTTGACCGCGGCGTCGCCGAACGCCTTGCTGAAGAGCAGCGCCCCCGAAGCGTCATAGACCCGCAACGTCTTGCCGAAGAGCGCGGCCACGGTGCCGTCGCCGGCGACGGCGACCCGGCTGGCGGGCCCCTGGTCGCCCACGGCCCACGCCGCCGCGCCGAGGCCGGGCTCGAGCACGGCCACGCCCGCGTCGGAGGCCACCGCGACCGCGCCGGTGTCCCGGCGCACCTCGAGGTCGCTCACGACCGTGCCCAGCCGCACCACCTTGAGCACCTTCTGACCCCTGGGGTCGAGCCGCAGCACGGCGCCGCCGGTGCCGCCGGCGACGACGGCGGGCGCCTGGCCGAAGTCGGTGCCCTCGAAGCGCCCGCCCACGACCACGGTGCAGTCGGGGGCGAGGTCCACAGCGTTGGCCGCGTCGCCAGCCCCCAGGCCCAAGTAGGTGGCGGCGGTGGGCTCGAGCGCGGCGGGGGTGGCCGGG
>NZ_QXDL01000340.1:0-2680 GCF_003574345.1 Calidithermus terrae | reverse complement strand
GGCGGGCCCCGGGCGGCGACGTACTCGGCCCCGCTCAGGCCGTAGTCGGCCTCGCCGAGCCCGGCGGCCAGGATCAGCACGCCCAGCGCCTCGCCGAGCTCCTGGGCGCCGCTGACCCTCACCTCGCCGCGCTCGACGTCGGCGATCTCCTCCAGCGCGATGGGCCGGCGCGTGGCGAGCACCACGATGGCGCTCTCCCCCTCGGGCTCGCCCACGGTGATGGCCCAGCTCGCCCCCTTGGGCGGGATCTGGAAGGTCTGGTTGGCCCGGGCGAGGTTGCGCTTGTCGAGGGCGTTGGGCAGGATGAGGTCGATGCTCTCGTCGGAGTTGACGTTGAAGACGTAGAGGTAGGCGTCCTTGGCGACGCGCACGAAGATCTGGCCGTTCTCCCCGATGCGGTAGGTGGGGACGGGCACCGCCGCGGTGGCCTTGTCGAGGCTGACCTGCACCCCCAGCCCCCCGAACTGCGCCAGGGCCAGGCCCCACCCCAGGCCCAGCAGCAGGACCAGCCAGCGTCTCACCCCCGCCCCCTCACGGCGCCGACCCGCCGAAGGCCGCGCGGATCTGGGCCTCGACCGTCGCGGCCAGCTCGCGCTCCCCGGCGGCCAGCAGGTAGCTGTAGGCCGCGGGCGCGAAGCCGACCTGTTCGCTGAGCAGCAGCCGCAGGCCCTGCTCGCGGGGCTTCTGGGCGATGCCGTCGGCCTCGAGCGCCACCCACACCACGGGGGCGGCGTAGACCACCCCGCCGGGGCCTGCGACCTCGAGGCGCTGGGCGAAGCGCAGGGCGCCGGTGGGGAGGGTGAACACCCCGGTGGCCGCCTCCTGGCTGAACAGCTCCTCGCCGCCCGCGCCCAGCAGCCGCACCCGCCGCCCGCCCGCGACGGGCAGGCGCAGCTCGGGCAGGGCGTAATCGGTGGGCAGGTAGAGCGCGGGGGCGTCGCCGTCGCCCCGGCTGGTGGCCGGCTTGGCGAAGGCCCGCGCCGCCTCGTCCTTGCAGATGCCCACGTCCTTGCACGCCTCCGCCAGCCGCTGCCACAGGCTGGGGGAGGGGGCCAGTTGGAAGCAGGCGGTGGCCGAGCCCAGGTTGTACACCCGCACCCCGTAGGTCAGGCGGGCCTCGCCCCGCTCCACGCACAGCCGGTCGCCCGGCTGCAGGTCGAGGGTCAGGGGGCTGCCCCCGGCCCGCTCGTAGGTCCGGGCCACGCTGCCCTTGCGCTCGAGCCGGGCCTTGCCGTTGAGCTCGAGCTTGACCTCGGCCCCCAGCGCCAGGCCCAACACCGCCATCAACGCGACACTAATCCGCCGGTGCGTCATGCCCTTTCGCCCCCCTCCACACCTTGAGCCCCAGCAGGGCGAAGTGCATCGCCACGACCGGGAAGAGATAATCGAGGAAATAGCCGAAGCGGTTGACGATGAACGCCCCCACCCAAAACAGCAGCCACACGATGATGGTGGGCTCCAGGAGCCCGTTGATCACCTTGCGGAACCTCGAGCGGCCCAGCAGCCCGTCGGTGATGGCGTAGGTGAGCAACAGCGCGACGAAGACCAGCGCGGGGACCATGAACACCAGCAGCCAGCGGTTGAGCCCGGCGCTGAAGTGGCCGTAGGTGACCAGCGTCATGAGGGCGTTGACGTGGATGTCGATGCCCTGTAGCCCCGAGGAGGCCGCCCGCACCGGCACGAAGTGCTGGTCGGAGTCCAGCGGCCAGGTGCGGCCCAGCAGGAAGACGGCGCCCTCGGTGCTCTGGCTGCGCACCAGCCCCCCGCGCAGGAATTCGGCGGCGCTGATCACGGTGAGGCCCTTCCAGAGCTGCTCCCCCTGGGTGCCGTCGCCGAAGCGCTGGATCTCGCGGAAGACGATGCGCTCGCCCACCCCGAAGGGCCCCGCGCTCAGGCGGCGGCAGGCCTCGAGGTCCTCCGGGCGGCCCAGGTCGCGCCCGGCGCCCAGGCAGTACAGCGCCAGCGCCGCCGGCAGCGGCTGGCCGGGCTCGGCCTTGGGCACCCAGCGGGTCACGCCGTCGCTGTCGTAGAGCACGAAGGCGTTGACCGGGAAGATCTGCGGGTTGAGCCGGCCCATGGGCCGGCCCAGCACGCTGGGCTCGGGCACCTCGGCGTCGGAGAGGGCTTCGGGGGAGCGGCCGTCGGCGAGCAGCAGCGGGTAGGGGAAGCGCGCGAGCACCCGCAGCAAGCGCTCGTCGCCCTCCGAGAGCGCGGCCTGCTCGTTGGAGCCGAAGGAGAGGTCGAAGTCGACGAGCACCCCGGCCGGGCGGTACTCCGCCGCGCGCAGGAGCAGGTCGGCCATGCGGCCGCGGTGGAAGAGGTAGCCCTGCACCCCGAGCGCCTCGAGGCTGTGCCGGTCCACCTCGACGAGCACCACCGGGGGGAAGGCCTGGCGCGGGGGCGGGGCGTCCCAGCGGTAGACCACGCGGGTGAGCTGGTCGAGCGGGGCGTTCTGCTCGACGTCAACCAAAAACCCCAGCGGCCCCAACAGGTCGTAGCGGTGGATGAGCTGCAGCGCCCCCATCACCAGCAGGATCAGCGCGGTGCGGTGCAGGGCCTTGCGGGCGACGGGGCTTTGCCAGAAGCGGGACAGCGGGCGCATCCGGACCTACTTCACCACTTCCACCACCACCTCGGCGGCGCCGTGCTCGAGCGCCGCCTGGCGGTTGCGGTCGGGGTC
>NZ_QXDL01000034.1:0-24589 GCF_003574345.1 Calidithermus terrae | reverse complement strand
CCCGGCCTTCCCCGCCGGCGGGGAGGGTTTATCCCCCCTAGCCCCCCTTGCTAAGGGGGGAACCAGGCGTTTTGCGTTTTGCGTTTTGCGTACGACGTACGACCCGCATCAGACGCACGACCCGCCCCCGCCGTCACCCCACCCCGCCTGGAGTATCTTAGTGCCGTGATCGTCGTGCTAGGCATCCTGGCCTACCTCATCGGCTCGTTACCGCTGGGGTACTGGGCCGTCCGCCGTCTGAGCCGTCAGGAACCGCGCTGGGCCTCGGCCTACAACCTGGGCCTCGAGAACGCCCTCAAGCAACTGGGTGCGGGGCCGCTGGTGCTGGCCTCGAGCCTCGACTTCCTCAAGGGCCTGCTGGCCCTGCTGGCTTACCTGGGCCACCTCTATCCCCCGCCCGCCTTCACCCCGGGCGCTACGCTGCGCGGGCGCGGCGGGTTCGTTCTGCTGGGCATCCTGGTGGGGCTGTCCTTCGCGGGGCTGCCCTACTGGGCCACCGCCCTCCCCTTGGTCGCCGCCGCCGCCGCGCTGGTCGCTACGGGCTGGATGACCCTGGCCGGGCTATCCGTGGTGACGCTGCTGGCGCTGGGGGTGCTGGGGCTGGGCATCGCCGCCTGGGCCAAGGTGGCCGCGCTGGCGCTGCTGGGGCTGGCGCTGTGGCGCTACAAGGAGAACATCGGGCGCATGCTCGAGGGCACCGAGCCCAGGCTGGGCGAGCCCCCGCCCCTCCCCTCGGAGAAGCAGGCGGTGTGCGCCTTCATGATCCACCCCCTCACCCTCGACGACCTCTTCCAGAGCCCGCGCTTCCGCTGGTTCAAGCCCCTGGTGGACCGGGGCTGGGTCTCGCAAAGCCTGCTCGAGCGCTTCACCGCCCTGATCCGGCCCATGAAGAACGGCGAGCTGCGCGGCATCAAGACCGCCGACGGGCGCGAGATCCGCTGCTACCTCATCTCGGCGCCGCTGCTGCCGCACCAGATCACCTCCAACCCCGAGCTCGCCACCCAGAAGGCCATCCAGGCCGCGCGGCTGGCGAAGGAGCTCGGCTGCACGGTGCTGGGGCTGGGGGCCTTCTGGAGCGTGGTGGGCGAGAAAGGCAAGCGGGTGCAGGAGGCCGTGCCCGAGATCGAGATCACCAACGGCGGGGCCTACACCTCCGGCACCGTCAAGGCCGCCATCCCCGGCATCATCGCCCACTTCGGCCAGACCGGCCGCGACCTGCGCCAGACCACCGCCGCGGTGGTGGGCGCCAACGGCGTGGTGGCCTTCGGCATCGCCCGGCAGATCGCCCCGCTGGTGGGCCGGCTGATCCTGGTGGGGCGCAACATGGAGCGCCTGGAGAAGAGCGCCGAGAGCCTGCGGAAGAACCTCGAGCGCAAGGGCCAGGTGCCCGACCTCCTCCTCACCACCGACATCGCCGCCATCAAGGAGGCCGACCTCGTCTTCAGCGCCACCTCCGACCCCCAGGCCGTGATCTTCCCCGAGCACGTCAAGCCCGGCGCCTGGATCTACGACGAGGGCGTTCCCCCCGACGTCCACGAGAGCGTGAAGAAACTCCCTGGCGTGCGGGTCATCCCCGGCGGGGTGGTGCGCCCGCCCGGCGCCATGACCGGCAACCTCAACCTCCACTTCGGCGAGGGCGCGGTGCCCGCCTGCCTGGCCGAGACCATGATCCTCGCCGCCGAGGGCTCCTTCGAGCGCAAGAGCCTGGGCGGGGAGACCAAGAGCGAGAACATCCAATTCTTCGTAGAGCGGGCCGAGGCGCTGGGGTTCAAGGTGGTAGATTAGCCGGGAAATGGCTAATTCATGGTTGTTTCTCAGCCCCACGAGGTTTGAAGCGGCCTTCCTCAAAGGCCGCAAGTTCGACTTTCACGGCAGGGCCGGGCTGCGCGGGGAGGGGTGGGTGTGGCTCGAGTGCGGCATCGGCAAGGCCAACACCGCCATGACCCTGGCGGCTTTCGCCCAGCGGCGCAAGGTCGGGCGGGCGCTGCTCTTCGGCATCGCCGGGGCCTACGCCGAGTCGGGGTTGCAGATCGGGGAGGCGGTGCTGGCCGAGCGCGAGATCCAGGCCGACTTGGGCATCCGCGACGGGGGGATGAAGGGGATGGGCTTCCCCACGCTGGTCGTGGGTGGCTCTGAGGGCTCGCCCCTGCACTTCCACAACCGCTTCCCGCTGGACAAAGCCCTCACCGCGGAGCTCAAGGCCACGCTGGACCTCCCGGTGCGGAGCTTCCTGAGCCGCGACCTGGTGTCGGAGAACCCCACCGAGGCCAGGGAGCTCTCGCGCAAGTGGGAGGCCGACGTGGAGAACATGGAGGGCGCGGCCTTCGCCCAGGCCTGCTTGTGGCTGGGGCTGCCCGGGGCCGAGCTACGCGCGGTGTCGAACGTGGCGGGGGTGCGCGACAAGGCGCAGTGGCGCGTCCGGCAGGCAGTGGAGGCGCTCGAGGCCGCCGTACTAAAGTTGACGTAGGCCTTGGGATAACTCCCAAGGCCTGAGGTTAGGATATATCCGGTTCTCTTACTGATACTTGATGATATCCGCCTTGACCTTTACACACGTGTTAGTCACCAGGCTTCCAGTAAAAATTTGCAGGATCACGGAGGTCGTGTCTACATACTGCTCATACTGGACATTGATAGCCGCGTCTCCACCCTTCTCCGCCACGAGGTAGTTCACGGCATCAACTAGCGCAGGTGGTTCCCCTAGATAAAACAGCCGAATCACGCAGTGGGTCTTTTCAGCGCCCGCCGCAACGACTTGATAAGACCCGGTTTTTAGGGGAGATACGCTAGCAGCAGCACCGCGAATCCCTGGGGTACACCCGGTAAGAGCTAGCATCGCAACTACACCCAATAAAAGCAATCCACGCATACTTCTGCCTCCAAAGAGTTTATCCCGCCTATACCGGGATGGCATTATATTAGTCGGCCGATTCCAGATTGTGAAGGTTAGTCTAGGGTGATGATCGACATCACCCGCCGCCTCTACGAAGGGCACCCCGTCTGGCCCGGCGACACCCCCTTCACCCTCGAGCCCGTCTCCAAGATCGCCGAGGGCGACTCGGTGAACGTGAGCAAGCTGACCACGACCACCCACCTAGGCACCCACCTCGACGCGCCCTACCACTACGTGGAAGACGGGGGGAAGCTCGAGAGCGTGCCCCTCTCGGCGCTCATCGGCCCCTGCCAGGTGATCGACGCCCGGGGCCAGCAGGCCCTCGACGCGCCTTTCCTGCGCTCGCTCGAGCTGCGCGCCGAGCGCGTGCTGTTCTACACCGGCCAGCCCGACGAGTGGCGCGACTTCCCCCGCGAGTTCACCCACGTCCTGCCCGCCGCCGTGGACTACCTGGCCGAGCGGGGCGTCAGGCTCTTCGGCACCGACTGCCCCAGCGTGGACCCCCTCACCTCCAAGGACCTGCCCGGCCACAAGGCCTTCGCCCGCAACGGCATCTACATCGTCGAGGGCCTGGCGCTGGAGGCGGTGAGGCCGGGCGAGTACGAGCTGATCGTGCTGCCGCTGCGGCTCGAGGGGGCCGACGCCTCGCCGGTGCGGGCGGTCCTTCACTGACAAACAGGGGTAGCCACGGGGGCTACCCCTACAGAAACCGCTCAGGCTACAAGCGCCGCTCGAGGAAGTCCGCCAGCAGGCGGTAGGTGCGGATCTTGCCCTGGATGTCCCCGCCGGGGCCGTGGCCCTCGTCGCCGAACTCGTGGTACTCGAAGTCCTCGCCCTCGCGCTTGCCCAGTTGCAGCAGCCGGTCGCGGAAGACGCGGGCCTGGCTGATGGGGCAGCGCGGGTCGTTGGTGCCGTGCACGATGAGGAGCTTGGCCGTGAGCTGGTGGGCGAACTCCACGGCGCTGCGGTCGCGCCACAGGGCGTAGTCCTTCTCGGGGTCGCCCATCTGCTGGCGCAGGTAGTACTTGAAGTGCTCCATGTCCTCCTCGTAGAGCAGGTGCAGGTCGGAAATGCCCACCCAGGGCACGCCCACCTTGAAGACGTCCGGCCTCTTGGTGACGGCGATGAAGCTCATGAAGCCGCCGAAGGAGCCGCCGAAGATGCCCACCCGCTCGGGGTCCACATAAGGCAGCGACTTGAGGTAGTTGGCCCCGGCCACCACGTCCTCGAGGTCTCCCCCGCCCCAGTCCTTGAGGTTGGCGTCGCGCCAGGCGGTGCCGTAGCCGGTGGAGCCGCGGATGTTGGGCTGGAGGATGACGTAGCCGCGGTCGGCGAGGAACTGGGCGTAGGGGTCGAAGCCGCGGAAGAACTGGGCGGTGGGGCCGCCGTGGACGATGACGAGCGCGGGCAGCCGGGCCCCCGGCGCGACGTCGCGCGGCCTGTAAAGGATGGCCGGGACCTGCTGGCCGTCGAAGGTGGGGTAGCGGACGTACTCGTCGTCCACGAAGACGGCGGGGTCGATGGAGCCGTACTCGGCGGGCAGCAGCACCTCGTAGGCGTCGGTCTGGAGGTCGTAGAGCAGCAGCTCGGGGCGGCGGCGGGCCGAGGAGTGGGTGATGAGCAGCTTGCTGTCGTCGAGCACGAAGCTGGTGCCGAAGGCCATCCCCCCGGGCAGGCGCAGGGTGCGCTCCTCGCCGGTGGCGACGCGGTAGAGCACCGGGAAGATGCTGGCGTCCTGGTTGCGCAGCGTCACCAGCCACTCGCCGCTCTTGGAGAAGCTGCCGGCGTACTCGTCGGCCTGGTCGGTGCCCGGGCCCAGCCAGCGCACCTCGCCGGTCTCGAGGTTGAGGATGCCGGGGCGGTTGTTGCCGCTGGCGTCGGAGGTCACGGCCACGTGCACGCCGTCGGGGTGCCAGTCGGCGATCTGGTCCTGCGAGCCCTCGCGCACCGAGAAGACCTTGCGCACCTCCGAGCCGTCGTCGCGCACGAGGTAGCCGTCCTGGTTCTTGAGGTTGGGCGACTCGTTGGAGGCGAGGGCCAGCCACCTCCCGTCGGGGCTCCAGCGGCCCGCGAAGGCCGGGGCCTTGAAGCGGGTGAGCTGCTTCCACTCGTGGTTCTCGCTGGCGAGCTCGAGCACGAAGACGTTCATCTGCCCGGCGCGGTTGCTCATCACCGCCATGCGCCGGTTGTCGGGGTGGACCTCGCCGGCGTACTCCTGGGTCTTGGGGTCGTGGTTCATCTGGACGACCCGGCCGGTGGCGAGCTCGAGCTTGAAGAGGTTGTTCTGCTCGTCGCCCTGGTGGTCCTTGGCGAAGATGATCTCGCGGTCGTCGCGGGTCCAGACGAAGCCGGCGCGGAGCTGGCGCGGGGCCTGCCCGTCGGTGAGCTGGCGCACCTGGCGGGTCTGGAGGTCCATCACGTAGAGCTCGAAGCGCCCGGTCTTGTCCCAGTAGAAGGCGATCCGGTCGGCGCTCCAGGAGGGCGTGACCGCGGCGAAATTGGGCAGGCGAGCCAGTTCTTCCAGCGGGATTCGTTCTTTGACCATGGCCCAGGCTACCGCCCGCCCTACTCGAAAAACAATTCCGTTACCAGCGTTCACCCTGCCGCGCGGCCTTGACGCGCTTGAGCTGGGCCACGATGAGGAAGCTCACGATGAAGAGCAAGAACCAACTGGTGAACTTGCCGGGGTGCACCAGCGTCCACTGGGTGGCCTGGTCGGGGTACTGCCAGGCCCCCAAGTAGGTGGCGATGTTCTCGGCCAGCCAGATGAAAAAGCCCACCAGCGCGAAGCCCAGCTTGAGCGGCAGCCAGAAGGACACGCCACCTACGCTGAAGTAAACGCGGGTGCGCCAGTAGGCCACGAACACCGCCAAGATCAGCAGGTAGCGCAGGTCGAGGGTGTAGTGGTGGGTGAAGAAGTTGAGGTAGATCAGCGCGGCGAGGGCGACGTTGAGCCCGGAGGGCGGGAAGTTGGTCAGGCGCAGCTCGAGCCGCCGCCAGGCCTGGGTGATGTAGCTGGCGACGCTGGCGTACATGAAGCCCGAGTAGAGCGGAACGCCCAGGAGCTTGCTGTAGGCGAAGTCGGGGTAGGCCCACGAGCCCATGGCGATCTTGAAGACCTCCATGGTGGTGCCCAGCACGTGAAACAGCGTGATGACCTTGAGCTCGTCCACGCTCTCCACCCGCAGCCACCCCACCATCGCCGCCTGCATCCCGACGCAGGCCAAGAGCATGAAGTCGTAGCGCGGCAGCCCCGGGATCTCCACCGCCTTCGACAGCACCAGCATGGCGAAGATGAAGGCCGGGAAAAGGCAGGAAGCGGCTTCCTGGTAGGCGAAGTGCAGCAGCAGGGACAGAGGACGGGGGATGACGCGGCCCCGGAGCATGGCAACCAGCCTAACAGGCCTCGAGGCCGGGGCGTGGCGCAAATGGCTAGCTCGAGGCGTTCGTACCCACCAGCGCGACCTGATCCAAGAAAGCCGCGATGGCCCGCTCGAGCATCGCGTACACCTGCTCGAAGGCCTCGAGGTCGTCGTAGTAGGGGTCGGGGACCTCTCCCCCGCCCGCGAGGTCCATCACCGGCCGGATCTTGGCCTGCGCCTGGGGCAGCATCCGGCGCAGGGTCGCCAGGTTCTCCCGGTCCATCACGAAGATGTGGTCGTACCCCGCGTCCTCGGCGTTCACCTGCCGGGCGCGGTGGGCGAAGGAGGCCCCGCGGCGCTCCAGGACGCTCCGGGCGCGAGGGTCGGCTTCCTCCCCCGCGTGCCAGCCCCCGGTCCCGGCGGAGTCCACCTCGAAGCGCCCCTCGAGCCCCCGCTCCCGGACCAGCTTGCGAAATATCCCCTCCGCCATCGGCGAGCGGCAGATGTTGCCCATGCACACGAACAGGACTCGGGTCATACCGGGGGTCATTGTACGGCGGGGGTTGATGGTCGATAGCTGATAGCCCATAGCCGAACGCGTAGCGCGGGTCGTACGTCGTACGTCCTGCGTCGTACGCGAGATGCAACCCCCCTTAGCAAGGGGGGCTGGGGGGGATATCCTCTCCCCGCGCGCGGAGGGGTGAACCACGAGGCACGAGCCACTAGCCACGAGCTGACGGCTGACGGCTGACGGTTTCACTTCAGTTTCACGATTACGCCCTCGTTGGGCCGCAGCTCGAGCACCCCCTCCACCGCGCCGTAGCGGTCCAGGTGGGTCGAGACGAGGACTTCACCGGCGGGAACCGGGAGCTGCTTGGGCTCGGGGGTGAAGTTGAGCGCGACCAGCACTTCGCCCCCGCGCAGGTAGGCGAACACGCCCTCGGGGCTCTTGTAGGTCTGGTAATTGCCCTCGAGCAGCGCCGGGGTTTCGCGCCGCACCACCAGCAGGGTGCGCACCAGCGTCAGCATGGACTCGCTGTCGGCGTCTTGGGCCTCGACGTTGCGTTCGGGATAATCCGCGTTGACGGGGAGCCAGGGCTCGGTAGTGCTGAAGCCGGCGTGGGCGTGGGGGGTCCACTGCATGGGGGTGCGCTCGGGGTCGCGGCCCGGGTCGAGGCCGTGCTCGCCGTGGACGTTCTTCTGGCGCAGGGCGGCGGGGTCTTGGACCTTCTCGGGCGGGATCGCCCCGTCCACCATGCCGATCTCGTCGCCGTAGTACCAGGTGGGCGAGCCGCGCAGGCTGAAGAGCATCATGGCCGCCACACGGGCTTGGGCGTGGCCGATGCGGGTCGCCAGGCGGTGCTGGTCGTGGTTGCCCAGCACCCAGTTGGGCGTGGCCCACCCCGGGAGGCTGGCCTCGTACTCCTCGACGATGTGGCGGATGTTCTCGGCCGTCCAGTGGTTCATGCCCCGGAAGATGAGGTGGAAGTTGAAGGGCAGGTGGCAGCCGGGGCGCTCGGCGGTGCCGTAGTAGGGCATGAGCTGGTCGTAGGGGAGGTAGATCTCCCCCACCATCATGCGCTCCTTGCCGGGGGCGGTGAACTCGTCGAGGACGGCCCGCATCTCCTGCACGATCTCGCGGGTCTCGGGCTGGTCCTCCATGTAGATGTGGACGTGCCGCCCGCGGTCCCACTCCCCCTCCTTCCACAAGGGGTTCTCGGGCTCGTCGCGGAATTGCTCGTCCTCGACCAGCAGCCACATCACGTCCACGCGGAAGCCGTCCACGCCGCGCCGCAGCCAGAAGCGCATGGCCTCGTAGATGGCCTGGCGCACCTCGGGGTTGCGCCAGTTGAGGTCGGGCTGCTCGGGGAGGAACTGGTGCAGGTAGTACTGGCCGGTGCGGGGGTCGAGGGTCCAGGCCGGGCCGCCGAAGTAGGCCATCCAGTTGTTGGGGGGGCCGCCGTCCGGGGCCGGGTCGCGCCAGACGTACCAGTCGCGCTTGGGGTTGTCCCGGCTTGCACGCGACTCCTGGAACCAGGGGTGCTGGTCGGAGGAGTGGTTGGGCACGAAGTCGATGATCACCTTCAGCCCCAGCCGGTGGGCCTCCTCGAGCAGCCGGTCGAAGTCGGCGAGGGTGCCGAAGATGGGGTCTACGTCGCAGTAGTCGGCGACGTCGTAGCCGAAGTCCTTCATGGGCGACTTGTAGAAGGGCGAAAGCCACACGGCGTCCACGCCCAAGTCGCGCAGGTAGCCCAGCCGGCGGCGCACGCCCTCGAGGTCGCCGACGCCGTCGCCGTTGGAGTCCTGGAAGCTACGGGGATACACCTGATAGATCACCGCGGTCTGCCACCACAACCGTTCGCTCGTCACGCCCACAAGCATATCCTTTGTCTCTCATAAATAAACCCCGGCCGGCACGAAGGTCGGGGCCGGGCCGAAGGGCCGGTCAGAAGGCCGCCAGGCAGACGAGGGCGAAGGCCGCAAGGGCGAACGCCAGGAACAGCCAGGCCAGCTTGCCGCTAGGGACTGAGGGGACGTTGTCGGTGAACTTCCAGTCCATGCCTCCAGGGTAGGGCGGGAGGGTCTCGAGGCCGGGTCATTTGGCGCGGGCTCCACCGGACGGTGGAGTCCCCCTGGCGAGGCGGTGGAGCGGGCCGGGGTAGCCCCGAAAGGACTCTCGCCGGGGGCGGCGCGGGATTGAGAGGCCCGGCCCAATTTTCACCCCCGCGATATCGCGGGGGCGCGGGCTCGAGCCGAAGCCAGGGGATAAACCGTCCATGAGGGGTTTTCCGTCCGGAATACAGAACCAAGCCAACGACCCGATTAAGGATGCCTCAAGCTGCGCGCTCTGGCACGTGTGCTAGCTTCGAACATGAGCGTAAGGGGGAGACGATGAGCAAAGGCGTGAACCTGACCCTGGCCGCCGGGCTGCTGCTCGCGCTGGCCGCCTGTACCGGCGGCTTCGGCAGCAACGAGCGGCCCCCTTCGGTGGATAAAGGCGGCGTGGTGCACCCCATAACCGCCCAGTACGGCATCCAGCCCACCCTGCTGGCCCGCTACTACCACGTCAGCGAGCACAAGGACGACGACGGCACGCTGAGCCTCGAGGCCAATTACGGCGGCGTGCGCTACAAGCCCCGGCAGTCGAGCTTCAAGGGCTTCGAGGGCTGGGACGAGCTCGCGGTGCCCGCTTCCGAGAGCATCCGCGCCGACTGGCTGCGCCTGGCCCTCAACCGCGACGCGCGGGTGGCGGTGGTCTGGAAGATCGACCCGGTGCCGCTGTGGCTCATCGGGTGGGAGCGGTCGCCGATGCCCGACGGGCTCACCGCCTTCGTCAAGGACTTCAAGAAGGGCGAGGTCGCCTTAGGCGGCCCCGGCAAGAACAACGGCAAGTACACGGTGCTCCTCGCGGAGGCGGGCGGCAAGCCCTCCGCCGAGCCCGCCCTCCCGCCGGGCATCGGCGAGAAGCCCCTGCCCAACACCGACTGCCCCTCTTGGCTGCACGACACCTGGCGCGTGGTGGGCCCCGACGGCAACGAGTTCCAGGGCTGGCACCCCCAGATCGACCCCGTCTACTGGTGCTACTACCGCCACGAGCACAACTCCGACCCCGGCCTCATCGGCTACAAGGCCGCCTTCACCTACGTGGCGCTGAAGAACCAGAACCAGCCCGAGCGCGGCGAGGGCTTCAAGGGCTTCGCCATCCGGGACGAGGCCAAGCAGATCGGCTGGTACATCAACCTGCACTCCGAGACCAGCACCAGCCAGCGGGTGTGCGCCCGGGTCCACACCGTCACCCTGGCCGCCACCGACCTGCGCACCGGGCAATTGCTGCTCGAGCTCGGCTACAAGGGCGACTTCGGCTTCTCCAGGGAGAACGACGACTCCGAGCAGTTCATCACCCCCGACGCCTGCCCCGACCAGGCCAAGATCGCCCAACAGACCGACGCCTCCAAGCGCATCCGCGTCGCCAGCGACGGCAACGGCGGCTACGAGCAGTGGGACGGCGGCTGTGAACCCGCCTTGGGCATGGAGTGCGGCGACCGGGTGATCGGCATCGACATCCAAAACCCCGCCACCAGTTGCGCCGACTACAAGTGCAGCAGCCTCATCATCAACGACGGCTCCTCCACCCGCCGCACCATGAGCGTCCGCAACCTCAAGGTGTCCTACGTCGAGTCCCTCGACCTCTCCGACGGCAAGAAGGACGGCTACTTCTACACCGACGTCTACGGCCTCAACCCTGGCCTCGACCCCGCCAACCCCGGCGCGGTGCGGCAGTACGTCAAGCCCGGCCTCTCCCTCAGCCTCGACGGCCACTTCACCACCGAGGACGCCTGGCGCGGGCTCTACGTGCGGGACGGCAACAACAACGACGTGGAGCTCGAGGGGAGCTTGGGGTCGATCAACTAAAAATGGTCGATAGCCGGTAGCCAAACGCCGAACGCCTTTGGTAGGGCCGGGTCTTGGACCCGGCCCTACCGGCTACGGCGGTTGGTGCAGGGGGTCTTGTCGCTCGAGGGGGCTAGTAGCTCCACTGCACCCGGCAGTCTTTCTGCGGCATCCCGGAGGTGCGGTTCTCGCTGTTCATGCCCCGGCCGTAGATGTAGAAGAAGGGCTTGTTGTCGGTGATGCCGCTCTTGACCGAGATGACGAACTGGGCGCTCCCCGCGCCCTCCACCACCTGGGTCAGGGGGGAGCCGTCCACCCCCACGGTGCCGCTCTCGAACTTGAGCTGGACCTTAGCCACCTGCCCCTTGAGGTTTTCCACGGTCACGGTCAGGGTAGCCTGCCCCCCCTTGGGCACCGAGAACGCGCCGGGGGTACAGGTCATGGTGAAGTCGTTGGTCACCACCAGGGATAGCCACAACCACTTGCGCATATCCCTCAATCTAGCCAGGCCACGGGCTCGAGCACGCCCGGGTTAACGGAGTCTCAAACGATAGTCCGGGTTCAGGAAAGGCAAATGGCCCGTAGCTAGCGGGTCGAGGTGTTTTGCGTCTCGCGTACGACGTAGGACGTACTACCCGCGTCTTGCGTTCGGCGTACGACGTACGACGTAGGACGCACGACCCACATCCCGCGTTCGACCACCCCCCGGCCATCAAGTACACTGTTGCCTTGTATGGCTTTAGGAGTCGGCATCGTCGGACTGCCCAACGTGGGCAAGTCCACCCTGTTCAACGCGATCACCAAGGCGGGAGCGCTGGCCGCCAACTATCCCTTCGCCACCATCGACAAGAACGTGGGGGTGGTGACCCTGCCCGACGAGCGCCTCGAGGCGCTCGCCAAGCTCTTCGTCAAGGGCGACCGCAAGCCCCCCATCGTGCCTACCTACGTGGAGTTCGTGGACATCGCGGGGCTGGTCAAGGGGGCGCACAAGGGCGAGGGGCTGGGCAACCAGTTTTTGGCCAACATCCGCGAGGTGGCGGCCATCGCCCACGTGGTGCGCTGCTTCGAAGACCCCAACGTGGTGCACGTCTCGGGCAAAGTAGACCCCCTCGACGACCTCGAGACCATCAACACCGAGCTGGCCCTGGCCGACCTGCAAGCCCTGGAGAAGCGCCTGGACAAGCTGCGCAAGACCGCCCGCGTGGACAAGGACGACAAGGCGCTGCTGGAGGTGCTCGAGCCCCTCCTCCCCCACCTCTCGCAGGGGCAGCCCGCCCGCACCTACGCCCCCGCCGACCCCGAGCTCTTCGCCAGGGCCGCCCGCGAGATGGGCCTGATGACCGCCAAGCCGGTGATCTACGTCGCCAACGTGGCCGAGGAAGACCTGCCCGACGCCGCCGGCAACCCCAACGTCGCCAAGGTGCGCGAGCGGGCTGGGGCCGAGGGGGCCGAGGTGGTGGTGGTCTCGGCCAGGATCGAGGCCGAGCTGGCCGAGCTCGACGACGCCGAGGCCCAGGAGTACCTGGCCTCGCTGGGCCTGAAGGAGTCCGGCCTCGACCGGTTGGTGCGGGTGGCCTACCGCGTGCTGGGCCTCATCACCTTCCTCACCGCCGGGGAGAAGGAGGTGCGGGCGTGGACCATCCGCCACGGCACCAAGGCCCCCCAGGCCGCCGGCGAGATCCACTCCGACCTCGAGCGCGGCTTCATCCGGGCCGAGGTCATCGAGTGGGACAAGCTGGTCGCCGCCGGGGGTTGGGCGCAGGCTAAGGAAAAAGGCTGGGTGCGCACCGAGGGCAAGGAGTACGAGGTCAAGGACGGGGACGTGATGTACATCCTCTTCAACGTGTGAGGGCGGTCGAGGGCCGATAGCGGATAGCCGGGCGCGGGTCGTGCGTCGGGTGCGGGTCGTACGTCGTACGTCCTACGCAAAACGCAAGACGCAAGGCGCAAAACGCCTGGTTCCCCCCTTAGCAAGGGGGGTTAGGGGGGATACCCTATCCCCGCCGGCGGGGAGGGGTAACCACGGGCCACAAGCTGATCGCTGACGGCTGGAGGCTCCCTCGACCGGCCTTGGCACAAAAATCACAGTGAATTCCATAGTGCCCCGGTAAGCTCTACAACCGATGATCACGATGTACAGCACCGCCTGGTGCCCTGACTGCAAGGCGACCAAGATGGCCCTCGAGCGGCTCGGCCTGAGCTACACCGAAGTCAACATCGACCAGCACCCCGAAGGCGAGCGGCTGGTGCTGGAGGCCAACGGCGGGCGGCGCAGCGTTCCCACGCTGGTCTACGGGGGGCAGGCCGCCTCGATGAGCCGCTTCTCGGTGATGAAGCTGCATCAGTGGCTCGAGCAGGTGGGGTTGCTCGAGCCTGCGCGGAACTGAGCGGGACCTGAGACGCCGGGCGCGGGTCGTACGTCGTACGTCGTACGCAAAACGCAAAACGCGAGACGCAGGACGCCTTGGCCCTCGGCCCTGGACCCTCGACCCTCAGACAAACCACGAGCCACAGGCCACGAGCCACAAGCTGCTTCAGTACGGCAGGGGCCAGGTGCGGAAGTAGTCGCGGATGCGGCCCCATAGGCCCACCAGACCCAGGGGCTCGAGGATCAGGAACATCAGGATCAGCACCCCGAAGACCACGTTGCGCCAGGCGGCGAAGGAGGGGGCGAACTGGGGGCCGAAGGCGCCGACGATGGCGTTGAGCACCTCGGGGATGAGCACCACGAAAGTCGCGCCGAGCACCGCTCCCAGCACGGTCCCGGCCCCGCCCACGATCACCATGGCGAGGTACTGGATGCTGAAGGTGAGCACGAAGTTCTCGGGGGTGATGGACTTGTAGAGGTTGGCGAGCAGCCCCCCGGCGATCCCGGCGTAGAAGGCCGAGACGGCGAAGGCGGTGAGCTTGGCGCGGGTCAGGTCCACGCCGGAGAGGCGCGCCGAGAGGTCGTTGTCGCGCACGGCGTACCACAGCCGCCCGGCACGGCTCGAGAGCAGGCGCTTGGCGTAGAAGAAGAGCGGGATGGCGAAGAGCAGCACCAAGTACCACAGCGCGTCGGCGCCAGGCAGGGGGATGCCCAGGAACTCGGCGGGGGGCAGGGTGCGCCCGCGGATGCCGCCGGTGACGGCCTCCCAGCGCTTGAACACGTAGTCGGCCAGGAATTGCAGGGCCAGGGTGGCGATGGCGAGGTAGGCCCCTTTGATGCGCAGCGAGGGCAGGCCCAGCACCACGCCGACCAGGCCCGCCAGCACCCCGCCCAGCAGGATGCCCACCGCCGCCAGCGGCCCGGCCACGTGCGAGGCGGTGTAGGCCCCGATGCCCAGGAAGGCGGCGTGGCCCAGCGAGATCTGCCCGGCCCCGCCCACCAGCAGGTGGAGGCCGAGCGCCCCGACGGCGGCGATGGCGATGAGCACCGCGACGTACATGGGGTAGGGCGGCAGCAGCAACGGCAGCAGCAACAGCAGGGCCAGCGCGGCCCACAGCCAGAAGCGGCCCATGGGGGTGCTGGCGTAGGCCTCGTCCTGGCGGTAGGTGGCCCGCACCGTGCGGGCGAAGGTGCGGCTCCAGCGGTCGGTGAGGGTCTGGGAGAGTCGGAACAGCATGGCTACCTCCCCACCAGCTCGCCCACTTCGGCGATCGAGACGGCGGCCTCGAGCTTGCCCTCGCCCTCGAGGTAGCGGATGGGGAGCTCGAGCACGGCCTGGTCCTTGCCCTCGTAGAGCGCGGCGATCAGCGAGGCGTAGCGCTCCTCGACGGTCTTGCGCTTGACCTTGCGGGTGCGGGTGACCTCGTCGTCGTCGGGGTGGAGTTCCTTGGGCAGTATGGCGAAGCGGCGCACCCGCAGCTCCTCGGGCAGGGCGGCCGAAGCCTGGGCGATCTCCTCGGAGATCAGGCGGTAGACCTCGGGGTGGGCGGCCAGGCTCTGGTAGGTGGTGAAGGCCAGGCCGCGGCGGCGGGCCCAGTTCTGGGTGTTCTCGGGGTCGAGTTCGATGAGCGCGGTGACGTAGGGGCGCTTATCCCCGATGATGACCACCTCGCGGATGTAGGGGGAGTACTTCAGGCGGTTCTCGAGGAACTGCGGCGAGAAGCGGCTGCCGCTGGCGAGGGCCCCCACCTCCTTCAGCCGGCCCAGGATCACCAGGTGCCCGCGCTCGTCGAAGAAGCCGGCGTCGCCGGTGCGGAACCAGCCGTCGGGGGTGAAGGTCTCGCGGGTGGCGGCCTCGTTGCCGAAGTAGCCCACGAAGACCTGCGGCCCCCGAACCTGGATCTCCCCCTCCTCGCTGATGCGCACCTCGGTGTTGGCTAGAGGCTGGCCCACGGTCTCGGGCGGGGCGTCGCCCGCGCGGTGGGCGCAGGTGTTGGCGGCGGTCTCGGACTGGCCGTAGTACTGGCGGATGTCCAGGCCCAGCGCGCGGTAGAAGGTGAAGACCTCCGGCCCCAGCGGAGCACCCCCGGTCACGGCCACCCGGCAGGCCGCCAGGCCCATGCGGGCGCGGATGGGGCGGGCCACCAGGGGATAGGCCAGGGCCCGCGCCAGGTCCAACCCGAAGCCGACGCGCTCGCCGCGGAACTCGAGCCCGGCGGCCTTGAGCAGCACGCCCATGCCCCAGCGGTAGAAGACCTTCTTGAGCCAGTGCGCGTCCTCCATGCGGCTGCGCACCAGGGCCAGGGCGTCCTCCCACAGGCGCGGGGGGGCTAAGTAGAAGTCGGGCTGCACCTCCTTGATGTCGGGGAGGACGGTGGCGGGGTCTTCGGGGAAGTGCAGCACCACCCCGCCCAGCAGGCCCTGCACCACCGAGAGCATCTGCTCGCCGATCCAGGGCAGGGGCAGGTAGCTGAACACCCACTCGCCGCCGCGCAGCTCGAGCGAGTTGTCCACGGCGTGGTAGCCGGCCTCGAGCTGGGCGTGGGTGAGCATGGCGAGCTTGCTGCGGGCGGTGGTGCCCGAGGTGGGGGCCAGCAGGGCCACGGTGGCGGGCCCGACCTGCTGAAGGGCCGCCTGCACGGCCTGCCGGGCCTCCGGCGCCTCGCCCTGCACGATCACGCGGGAGTAGGGCCGGATCTTCTCGCCCCAGTAGCGGCTCATCCCCGCCTCCTCCCACACCACCACGAAGCGCAGCCGGTGCAGGTGGGGCAGCACCTTGTCGAGCTGTTCCTCGTCGGAGACCACGATGCCCTGGGCGTTGGTGAACTCGAGGAAGTAGGCCACCTCCTCGGGCATGGCGTCGGCGTAGATGCCCATGGGCATGGCCCCGAGGGCCTGGGCGGCGAGTTCGGCGGTGACCCACTCCGGCGCGTTGTGCCCCAGCAGGGCCAGCACCCCGCCCGGCTCGAGGCCCAGCTGCCCCATCCCCCCGGCCAGGCGCTGCGCGTTGTCCCAGAACTGCGCCCAGGTGGTCGTCTCCCACACCCCGTAACGCTTGACCCGGTGGGCGGGCAAGCCGGGGGTGGTCTGGGCCCGGCGGGCCAGGGCCTCCAGCAGCGTCCCTTTCATCTAGGCCGACCTCCCCAGGTAGGCCTCGGCCACGCGCGGGTTGTCGCGCACCCCGCCGGGCTCGCCCAGGTAGAGCACCTCGCCGTACGACATCACCAGCACGCCCGTGGAGAGCTCGAGCACCGCCTTGAGGTCGTGCTCGACCAGCACCATCGTCACGCCCCACTCGCGCCGCGCGTCGAGCAGGAAGCGGGCGAGGTCCTGCTTCTCCTCGAGCGAGAGCCCGGCCATGGGCTCGTCGAGCAGCAGCAGCTTGGGCTTGCCGGCCAGGGCGCGGGCCACCTCCACCCGCTTCTGCAGGCCGTAGGGCAGCGCCCCGGCGTGCTTGTGACGGTGCGGGGCGAGGTGCAGGTAATCCAGGACCTCCTCGGCCCAGCGGCGGATGGCCCACTCCTTGCGGGCGTCGGGGGTGAGGGCGCCGTAGGCCCCCATCGCCAGCTCGGCCCCCAGCTTGACGTTGTCGAGCACGCTCATGCCCCGGAAGAGCTCGAGGTTCTGGAACGTCCGGCCCAGCCCCCGCCGCGCCCGCCCCTGCGGCGAGACCCCGCTCAAATCCTCCCCCAAAAAGCGCACCGTGCCCTGCTGGGGCCGGTAGAGCCCCGAGAGCACGTTGAGCAGGCTGGTCTTCCCCGCCCCGTTGGGCCCGATGACGGCGAAGAAGTCGCCGGGGTTGACGGCGAAGCTCACGCCGTTGAGGGCCCGCACCCCTTTGAAGGCCAGGGCCAGGTCGTGGGCCTCGAGGATAGGGGTCATGGGGCCCTCCTGTAGGAACGTCGCACGTCATACGTCGTACGTCGTACGTCAGAAAGCTGGTCTGCCCGTGCAGGGCTCTGTAGCTGGCGTAGGACGTAAGACGTAAGACGTAAGACCTTCGCCATACTCACACCCACCTCTTCCTCCTGCGGTAGCGCTTGGCCTCGGCGAAGCCGCCGGAGGCCCCGGCGCCTAGGTAGAACTCCATCACGTCGGCGTCACCCTGCGCGGCCTGGGTGCTGCCCTCGAAGGCCACGCGGCCCTGCTCGAGCACGTACACCCGCTCGACGAGGCTGAAGGCGGCGCGGGCGTTCTGCTCGACCAGAATCAGCGTCAGGCCCTTGTCGCGGCGCAGCTCGCCCAGCACGCGCATGACCTCCTCGACCAGCTTGGGCGAGAGGCCCAGGCTGGGCTCGTCCACCACCAGCACCCGGGGCTCGGTGAGCAGGGCCATGCCCAGCAGGAGCATCTGCTGCTCGCCGCCCGAGAGGTAGCCGGCCTGCTCGCGCCGCCGCTCGTAGATGCGCGGGAAGCGGGCGAAGACCTCCTCGGTGATGGCGCGGGCCCGCGCCGCGGGGAGCTTGTGCGCCGCGGCGGTGAGGTTCTCCAGCACGGTGAGGTAGCGGAAGACGGGGCGGCCCTCGAGGATCGGCGTGAGCCCCAGCGCCGCCACCTTGAGCGCCGAGGCGTGGGTGATGTCCTGGCCGTCGAGGGTGATCCTGCCGTCGAGCACGCGGCCCTCGTACTGGTGCAGCAGCCCGGCGATGGCCCGCACCAGCGTGCTCTTGCCCGCGCCGTTGGGGCCCAAAAGCCCCACCGCCTCGCCGGGCTCGGCCCGCAGCGAGACGCCGTTGAGGGCGAGGATCACGCCCCGGTAGACCACCTTGAGGTTTTCGACGTTGAGGGAGGCCATAGCTAGGTCTTACGTCGTACGTCGTACGCAGGGAGATGAAGATGTCGATAGCCGAGAGCCGAAAACAGAAACAGGGTGTAGGGGCGCGCCCTTGTGCCTGCCCTCCGGGTCGTAGCCGGTGCCACTTTCTGCCTCCTCCGCCTAAACCCGCTCGATGCGGCTCTGGCCGAAGAAGCCGTAGGGCCGCAGCAGCAGCACCAGCAGCACGATCACGAAGGGCAGGGCTTCGGTGATGCCGGGGAGGGGGCCCTCGAGGTAGGCCGTGGAGAGCGCCTGCACCACCCCCAGCAGCAGCCCGGCGATCACCGCGCCCGGCACCGAGTCCATGCCGCCCAGGATCGCCACGGGGAAGACCATCAGCCCCAGCGCGATCACGTGGAAGCCGGGGCCGCTGGCCGAGGCCAGCAGCACGCCGCCCAGCGCGGCCAGCGCCGCCGAGAGGCCCCACACGATGCCCACCATGCGCGGCGCGTTGATGCCCAGCGCCAGCGCCGCCGTCTCGCTCTCCGACACCGCCCGCACCATCACCCCGTAGCGGCTGTAGCGCAGCAGGGCGATCAGCAGCAGCGCCACCCCGACCCCCACCCCGATGCCCCACATCGAGCGGGCGGTGAGCACCAGGTTGCCCAGGACGACGGGCTGGCCCGGCAATTCGCCGTTGTAGGCCTTCTGGTCGGCGCCCCACACCAGTTGGGCCGCCCCGTCCAGCGTCGCCACCAGCCCGATGGTCGCCATGATCACCGCCACCACGTTGCGCCCCAGCAGGGGCCGCACGAAGCCGCGCTCGATCAGAAGGCCGAAGAGGAAGGCCACCGGCAGGGCCGCCAGCATCGCCAGGGGCAGCGGGAGGTTGAAGGGCGGGACGTTGAAGGTGTAGACCAGGTAGGCCCCCACCAGCAAAAACTCGCCGATGGCGAAGTTGACCACGCTGGTCGCGCGGTAGACCAGCACGAAGCCCAGGGCGATCAGCGCGTAAAGCGCCCCGGTAGCCAGGCCGGTGATGAGGAACTGCGGCAGGAGGGATAGGTCCATCGCGGTGTGGCTCGAGGAAGGTTCTCCTACGGGCGAACCCCGCCCCTTCAGGGGCCGGGTCGCCGCCGGGCACGCCCGGGTTCAGGCCAGCGACACCCAGTCGGTGATGGCGTCGAAGCGGCCGGTCTTGACGTTGGCGCGGTAAAGCTTGGTGTAGGGCAGGCGGTGGTTGACGAAGCGCATCGAGCGGATCAGGCCGCCGGTGTCCCAGTCGCCCATGTTGTTGAGGCTCTCCACCACCCCGGCGCGGTTGAGCTTGCCCGCGGCCCCGGCGCGGCGGTAGGCCTCCCAGATGGCCGAGCAGGAGGTGTAGGCGCCGACGTAGTAGGTGGTCTTGTAGGCGTTGTCCTTGCCCTTGCCGGCGCGGAACTTCTTGAGCCGGTCGATGCCCGCGGCCAGGTTGTCGTACCAGTAGGGGTTGTGGTAGGCCACGATGAAGCCGTCGGCGGCGGCGCCGGCCCGCTGCATGAGGGCGAGCTCGGCGGAGTAGTAGGTGCCCATGAAGATGGACTTCATGCCCTGCTCGCGCGCGGCCTTGACCAGCACCGGCTCGACGGTGAGCACGTAGCCGTGGCAGATCACGAAGTCGGGGTTGGCCTGGCGCAGCTTCAGCGCCAGCGCGGTGGCGTCGGGGACGGCGAGCGGGGTGACCTCCTCGGCCACGATCTCCATGCCCAGCTTGGGGGCCTGCTCCTTGACGTAGGGGATGGGGTCCTTGCCGAACTCGGAGTTGGAGTAGGCCAGCGCGACGCGGGCCTTGCCCTTGGTGCGGCGGATCTGCTGCAGGAGGGCGGCCATCATGTCGTTGTAGGTGGGGCCGAAGACGAAGACGGTGGGGTAGGTCTTGGGGTCGGCCAGCTCGGTGGAGAAGGAGGTGGCGGTGTAGGGCAGTTGCAGGCGGGCGATCTCGGGGGCGAGGGCCTTGGAGAGGCCGGTGGAGTCGCCGTAGACGAAGAGCAGCTCGTCCTCGCGCTCGCGGGAGATGATGCGGTTGAAGGCCGCCGTGCCCTTGGAGACGTCGTAGCCGGTGTCCTCGACGATGAGCTCGACCTTGCGCCCGCCCACCCCGCCGCGCACCTCGTTGAAGTAGTCGGTGGCGTCGCGCAGGCCCTCGAGCCCCGCCTGCCCCGCGAAGGCGAAGGGGCCGGTGAGGGGGTAGAGCACGGCCATCTTCAGCGGGCGGCTCTGCGCCAGGCTGATCGCCAGGGGGGAAAAGACCGTCGAAGCCGCCAGAGCGGATTTGAGAACTTGCCTACGGGTCGTCTTCATGCACGCCTCCTTGACCGCACCCCAGCCGGGAACCCAACACCGAGCCCACTCCCCCGACCGGGGCTTTAGTTGTGACGTGCTGCAAGCATATCAGTTTTTGGCGAGGTGGGAAGAGGGGGGCAGCCTACACACCTACACCGCTCTCCCCCGGCGGATTGCACCCTGACATACCCCCCGGGGCGCCCCGGGGGATAAGAATGTTGGGGACTCGAGGAGGTCGCTATGAGCATCA
The DNA here is from genome assembly GCF_003574345.1 of Calidithermus terrae. NCBI lineage: Bacteria > Thermotogati > Deinococcota > Deinococci > Thermales > Thermaceae > Calidithermus > Calidithermus terrae. The sequence continues at coordinate 4,246 of NZ_QXDL01000034.1, read as the reverse complement.
AGGACGTCGCGTTCAACACCAAGGCCCTCGTCGGCGGCGAGTGGGCGGGGACCGCCCGGACCTTCCCGGTGAGGAGCCCCTACAGCGGGGAGGTGATCGCCGAGGTGGCCGACTGCGGCGAGGCCGAGGCCCGGCAAGCCGTCGAAGCCGCGGCGCAGGCTTTCGAGGGCTGGCGCGACACCACCGCCTACGAGCGGGCCGCGCTGATGAAGCGGTGGCACGCCCTGATCCTGCGCGACGAGCAGGACCTGGCGCGCACCATCGCGCTCGAGATGGGCAAGCCCGTGAGCGAGGCGCTGGGCGAGGTGCGCTACGCGGCGAGCTTCGTCGAGTGGTACGCCGAGGAGGCCAAGCGCGTCTACGGCGAGACGGTGCCCAGCCAGTTCGCCCACAAGCGGCTGTTCGCCATCCGGCAGCCGGTGGGGCCGGTGTACGGGATCACCCCCTGGAACTTCCCCGCCGCCATGGGCACCCGCAAGATCGGGCCGGCCTTCGCCGCGGGCTGCACCTTCATCCTCAAGCCCGCCGAGCAGTCGCCGCTCACCGCGCTCAAGCTGGCCGAGCTGTGGCTCGAGGCGGGCGGGCCGCCCGGAACCCTGCAGGTGCTCCCGACCTCCGACCCCGTGGCCCTCACCCGGGTCATGATGGCCGACGAGCGCGTCCGCAAGATCACCTTCACCGGCTCGACCGAGGTGGGCAAGGTCCTCACCCGCCAGAGCGCCGACACCCTCAAGCGCGTCTCGATGGAGCTCGGCGGGCACGCCCCCTACCTGGTCTTCGAGGACGCCGACCTCGAGCAGGCCGTGCGGGACGTGGTGGCCTGCAAGTTCCGCAACGCGGGCCAGACCTGCGTGTGCACCAACCGCGTCTACGTGCACTCGAGCATCGCCGAGCCCTTCAGCCGCAAGCTCGCCGAGGCCGCCTCGAGGCTCAAGGTGGGCGATCCCCTCGACCCCGGCACCCAGATCGGGCCGCTGGTGGACGCGCAGGGCCTCGAGAAGGTCCGCTCGCACGTCGAGGACGCCCGGGCCAAGGGCGCCACCGTGCTCACCGGCGGCGAGCCGGCGGGCGGCCTGTTCTTCGCCCCCACCGTGCTCTCGGGCGTGAGGGAGGGCATGAGGATCCTCACCGAGGAGACCTTCGGCCCCGTGGCCCCGGTGATCACCTTCGAGACCGAGGAAGAGGCCATCCGGGCCGCCAACGACACGCCCTACGGCCTCGCCGCCTACCTCTGGACCCGCGACCTCGGCCGCGCCATCCGGGTGGCGGAACGGCTCGAGTACGGCATCGTCGGCGTCAACGACGCGGTGCCCTCCACCGCCCAGGCCCCCTTCGGCGGCGTCAAGCAGAGCGGCTTCGGGCGCGAGGGGGGGCACTGGGGGCTCGAGGAGTACCTGTACGTGAAGTACGTCTCGGTGGGGGTGGGTTGATGGGGTCGAGGGTCGGTAGCCGATAGCCGGGCGCAGGACGTGCGACCCGCGTCCGGCGTCGTACGTCCTACGTCGTACGTCGTACGCGAAACGCAAAACGCCCTTTGTTTGCCCCCCCTTGGCAAGGGGGGTTGGGGGGGATAAACCCTCCCCGCCGATGGGCAGGGATTCCTTTCGCCACAAGCCTTTAGCTGACGGCTTACAGCTTACGACTCGTCGTTTACCGCCAGCTTGCGGCTCAACAGCTCCTGCAGAAGCTGCGGGTTGGCCTGGCCCTGGGTCTCGCGCATCACCTGGCCGACGAAGAAGCCCATCAGGCCGGTCTTGCCGGCGCGGTAGGCGGCTACTTTGTCGGGGTTGGCGGCCAGGACGCGCTCGACGACGGGCTCGAGCGCGCCCGCGTCGCTGAGCTGGCGCAGGCCCTTGCGCTCGACGATGGCTACGGGGTCTTCCCCGCCCTGCTGGGCCTCGGCGAGGACGTCCTTGGCGATGCGGGTGTTGATGCTGCCCTCCTCGAGCAGCCGCAGCAGCGCGGCGAGTTGGGCGGGTGCTACCCGGACCTGCTCCTCGCGGATGGCGCTGCCCAGGTCGTTGACCACCCAGCTCGCCAGGGGGCCGATCTTGCCGTGCCGGGCTGCCTCACTCAGGTAGGCCTCGAGCCGCGGCTCCCGCGCCAGCACCAGCGCCTCGGCCTCCCCGACGCCCTGGGCCTTGAGGCGCTCGAGGCGCTCCTGCTGCTCGGCGGTGAAAGGACGAGCGCTCGTCCTCGTGGGGTCGGGGGCATCGTGCGGGTGTTCGGCCTTCGGCGCCTTCGGACGTTCAGCCTTCGGCGTTTGGCGTTCGGATTCCTTGCCCCAGGCGTCCTTCAGCGTCACGATGCGGTTGAAGACCAGGGCTTCGGGGCGGGAGTCCACGGGGTCGCGCCAGAAGTAGCCCATCCGCTCGAACTGGTAGCGGGTGTCGGCGGGGTCGGCGGCCACGCTGGGCTCGACGTAGCCGTGGGTGACCTCGAGGCTCTTGGGGTTGAGGAAGCTGAGGAAGTCGCGCTCCTCCTGCAGGGGGACGGCCCCGCCCTCCGCCTCCTCTTCCTCGTGTTCCTTGGCCTCGGCCTCGGGGTGGGGCACGCTGAAGAGCCGGTCGTAGAGGCGGAACTCGGCCCTGAGGGCGCGGGAGGCGCTGACCCAGTGGATCACGCCCTTGGCGCTGGCCCCCTCGCCCAGCAGGGTGCAGCTCAGCTCCACGACCTCCCCGGCGTCGTCGGTCTGGTAGCCGTCGCAGCGGACGATGCCCGCGCCGCGCAGGCGCACCGTGCCGCCGGGGGTGAGGCGCTTGAAGCCGGGGGGCGGCTGGGGGGCGAAGTCGTCGCGCTCGATGTAGAGCTCGCGGGTGAAGGGCACCGCGCGGGTGGCCTCCTCGGGCCGGACGCGCCGCCCGTCGGGCAGGGCCACGAGGCCGTCGGGGGACTCCTGCACCACGTCGTGGGGCCAGTAGGCCAGGTGCAGGGTCTCCTCGTGGCCGTCGGGGAGGTTGGTGAGCACCACCTTGAGGGGGCGGGTCACGGCCATCACCCGGGGGGCGCGGCGGTTGAGGTCGTCGCGGATGGCGTGCTCGAGCAGCCCGATGTCCACAGTGCGGTTGGTGCGGGAGATGCCCACCTGCGAGGCGAAGGCCCGGATGGCCTCCGGGGTCACGCCCCGCCGCCGCTGCCCGGCCAGGGTGGGCATGCGCGGGTCGTCCCAGCCGCGCACGTAGCCGCCCGCGACCAGCTTGCGCAGCTTGCGCTTGGAGACGACGGTGTACTCGAGGCTGCGCCGTCCGAACTCGTACTGGTAGGGTCGCCCTGCTCGCTGTTGGTCCTGCTGGGGGCGCTCTGCTCGCTGTTGGTCGCGGATGCCTTCCCACAGGTGCTCCATCAGCCAGTCGTAGACGGCGCGGTTGTCCACGAACTCCAAGGAGCACAGGCTGTGGGTCACGCCGTCGAGGGCGTCGGTGGTGGCCTGGGCGAAGTCGTAGGAGGGGTAGATGCACCACCGGCTGCCGGTGCGGTAGTGCTCGGCGTGGACGATGCGGTAGAGCACCGGGTCGCGCAGCTTCATGTTGGGGCTGGCGAGGTCGATCTTGGCCCGCAGGACGTGGGCCCCGTTGGGGAACTCGCCCGCGCGCATCCGGGCGAAGAGCTCGAGGTTCTCCTGTACGCTGCGCTCGCGGTAGGGGCTGGGGGTGCCGGGCTTGTCCACGCTGCCGCGCAGGCGGGCCATCTCCTCGGGCGAGACGCTGTCCACGTAGGCCAGGCCGCGCTCGATGAGGCTCAGGGCCATGCGGTAGAGCTCCTCGAAGTAGTTGGAGGCGTAGCTGGTCTCGCCCCACTGCCAGCCCAGCCAGCGCATGTCCTCGATGATCGAGTCCACGTACTCCTGCTTCTCGGTCTCGGGGTTGGTGTCGTCGAAGCGCAGGCAGCAGCGGCCGCCGTAGTCGTGGGCGATGCCGAAGTTGATGTAGCTGGCGATGGCGTGGCCTAGGTGGGCGTAGCCGTTGGGCTCGGGGGGGAAGCGGGTGACCACCCCGGCGTAGCGGCCGGCCTCGAGGTCAGCGTCGATGATCTCGGTGATGAAGTTGGGGCTGACCATGCGGCGTCCGGGTTCGGGGGGGTTTTTAACGGTGCTCATACGTCACTGAATCCAAGCATACACGCTGCCTCGGGCGGCGAAAGAGACGCCCGGCGCCAAAGCTCAGAGCCGCTTCAGGCCATCCACAGCCGCCGGGCGCAAGGTGGGGCCATGAACGCTAAAGCCACCATCCCCAAACCCCAGCACCCC
>NZ_QXDL01000339.1:0-2687 GCF_003574345.1 Calidithermus terrae | reverse complement strand
CCGCCCACCCCCTCCCGCGCGGGCCGCACACCCCGGCCGGGGCACGGCACGGCATGAGCGCCCGTCCACTGGGGCGTGGGGCTGTAGTTGGCCTGGGGGGCGGGCACAACCCCAGTGGACGATTCATCCCAACAGGGCGTTCAGCTATCGGCTATGGGCTATCAGCTATCGACTATCGACCACCGACCCAGATGCCAAATCGCCCCCCTTCGGGCATAATCGAAGGGTTGCTATGGTCGTGCCGCCTACGCCCGAAAACCTCGAGAAAGCCGCTCAGATCCTGCGATCGGGTGGCCTGGTGGCCTTTCCCACCGAGACTGTGTACGGACTGGGCGCCAACGCCCTCGACGCGGAGGCGGTCGCCCGCATCTTCGAGGCCAAGCAGCGGCCGAGTTTTGACCCCCTCATCGTGCACGTGGCGAGCCGGGAGATGCTGGGGCGGGTCGCCTGTGAGGTGTCGCCCCAGGCGGAGGCGCTCATCGGGCGTTTCTGGCCGGGGCCGCTGACGCTGGTGCTGCCCAAGGCCGCGGCGGTGCCGGGCATCGTGACCTCGGGGCTGCCCACGGTGGCGGTGCGGATGCCGGGGCACCCGGTGGCGCTCGAGCTGCTGCGGCGGGCCGGGGTGCCGGTGGCCGCCCCCAGCGCCAACCCCTTCGGCTACCTGAGCCCCACCCGTGCCGAGCACGTCGCGCGCATGCTCGAAGACCGCGTGGACCTCATCCTCGACGGGGGGCTCACCACCCACGGCGTCGAGTCCACCATCGTGATGCTGGGCGAGAAGCCCACCGTGCTGCGTTACGGGGCCATCCCGGTCGAGGAGCTCGAGCCCGTCGTGGGGCCGCTCGAGCTCAGCGTGGGGGAGAGCCTCAAGCCGCTGGTGCCGGGGCAACTCCCCCAGCACTACGCCCCCCGCACCCCCATCCACATCGCCCGGCCCGAGGAGGTGCCCACGCGGGGCCGCAAGAAGCTGGGCTACCTGGCCTTCCAGGACGTGCCCCGGGGCTTCGGGGTGGTCAAGGTGCTCTCGCCCACCGGCGACCTGCGCGAAGCGGCGGCCCACCTCTTCGAGGCGCTGCACCAGCTCGACATGCTGGGCCTCGAGGCCATCTACGCCGAGCCCGTGCTCGAGGAAGGCTTGGGCCGCGCCATCATGGACCGCCTGCGCCGGGCGGCGACGAGGTGAGCCCTAAAGGCTCGTGATTTGTCGAGGGTCTAGAGCCAAGGCGTCTGGCGTCTTGCGTATTGCGTCTCGCGTACGGCGTAGGACGTAGGACGTACGACGTACGACCCGCTATCGGCTATCGGCGTTCGGCCATCGCCATCCGACGCCCCACGCCCATTCCCCTAACCCTGCCGCCGCTCGAGCTGCACCAGCCGCATCATCGCGAGCAGGGTGAACTCCTCCCACTCCTCGGGCACGGCCTCGAGGGGCTCGAGCAGGAAGCGCCGCTCGAAGAAGGAGCGCTGCTTGCGGACGCGGTAGCGGGGGGTGCCGTAGGAGTCCTTGAGCAGGTAGCTGGGGTTGATGAAGTACGAGAACACCATGCCCAGCAGCCCGGTGAACAGCCCCACCACCGGGATCTCGTCGAGCAGCCCGAACAGCCCGTCCACCAGCGCGACCCAGGGGTTTTCCTCGACGGCGTGGTAGATGACGTTGCCCTGCGCGTCCTTGACCCAGTAGCGGGCCCGCCACAACGAACGCAGGCCGTCGTTCTCGAACACGCCGACGAGGGTGCCGTCGGTGCGGCGGATGAGGTGCTTGGCCCCGAAGCCGATCACCCGGTCGGCCTGGAGGGTGTACAGCGGCTGCCGCTTGGCCTTGTCGGCGAAGACCGTGGTGGCCTCGCGCAGGGTCCAGATCTTCTGCTTGAACGTCAGGAGGTTGCGGCCCCCGGCGTCCTCGAGGTGCAGCTCGGGCGAGAGGGTGAGAATGGGCATCTTGACCTGCAGGGGATAGCTAAGGCTCATACGGCTTCCAGCTTAACGGCCGTTTGCGCGGAGCGGGGTTTTCCCCCGCAGGGCGGATAAAGGTCGAAAATCACCGGCTTTGGGTCACGAAGCCCCTATCCTGGGGTGGACTCACGCCTATGGAAACCACCGGCCAAGCCTGCGTCCCCTACGTCTTTCGTCTGTTGGCCCGCGCGCACCCCGCCGAGCAGAAGCTCTCGGGGGGCGCACTGGAGCAAAGCCTGGCGATTCTGCAGGGTTCGGAGTTCAGCGGGATCCTCACCCTGGAGACCCGCACCGGGCTGCTGGCCCGGATCCTCTTCGAACGCGGGCGGCTGGTCCACGCCCTGCGCGGCGACCTCGAGGGCGCCCCCGCGCTCGAGCAGCTCCGTGCCGAGCCGGGCTTCAACGCCATCGCCCTGCACCCGCTGGAGGGGCCGGCGCTGGCGCTGGCGCTGGCGGCGGTGTCCGGGGAGGTGCGCTCGCTGGGGAACAGCGCCCTCGTCAACGTCGCCGCCCTGCTCGAGCGGCTGGGCCAGGAGGGCTTCAGCGGGGTGGTGGCGCTCGAGCTCGGCCTCAGCCTCAGGGTCTGGGTGTTGCGCGAGGGCGCGGTGCTCGAGGGCGGCGAGGTGCCCGAGGGGGAGCAGCGGGGCCGCCTCACCGAGCTGGCGTGGCGGGGCGAGCCCGCACCGGAGATCGGCTTTGCCGAGCCCGCCGCCCCCGCCGGGCCTGCCCCGGCC
>NZ_QXDL01000338.1:0-2694 GCF_003574345.1 Calidithermus terrae | reverse complement strand
CCTGGGCGGGCCCGGGGGAGCGGCGGGCCGCCGGGCGGGCCTTGCGGGCTTCGGCCTCGAGGCGTGCGCGTTCGCGCTGGGCCTGGCGCTCGGGCCGGACCATGGTCAGCAGGTTGTACAGGTCGAGCATCTTCGGTTCCTCCCTTTCCGAAGCCCAGGGTAGGGAAAGCGGGCGCGGGCGGCGTCTGGCCGCGGGCCGAGGCGGGCGTAGGTCTTAAGACCTAGGGCTCCGGCCGGGCCCGCCCGCCCTCAGCCCGGCGTCAGGATCGCTTCAGGCGCCAAACGTAAGCTGGCCCTCACTGTGGAGACGCCGCCGCCTTCCGACGCCGCCCCCGGCCCGGCCGACCGCAACGTGCTGCACGCGCTGGGCCCCGGCCTCGTCACCGGGGCCTCCGACGACGACCCCAGCGGCATCGCCACCTACGCGCAGGCGGGGGCCGCCTTCGGCTACGGGCTGCTGTGGACGCTGCTGCTGACCTACCCGCTGATGGGCGCCATCCAGGAGGTCGCCGCGCGCATCGGGCGGGTGACCGGGCGGGGCATCGCGGGCAACCTGCGCCGCCACTACCCGCCCTGGCTCACCTACCCGGTGGTGGGCCTGCTGCTCGTAGCCAACACCATCAACCTGGGGGCCGACCTCGGCGCCATGGGCGCGGCCACCCGGCTGCTGCTGGGCGGCGAGGCCCTGCTCTACACCGCCCTCTTCGCGCTGCTGTGCCTGACGCTGGAGGTCTGGATGCCCTACGAGCGCTACTGCGCCGTCCTCAAGTGGCTCACCCTGGCGCTGCTGGTGTACGTGGCCGCGGCCTTCGTGGTGGGGGTGCCCTGGGGCACCGCGCTCACGAACACCCTCCTCCCCTCGCTGCGCCTCGACGCCGCCCACCTGGCGATGGTGGTGGCGGTGCTGGGCACCACCATCAGCCCCTACCTCTTCTTCTGGCAGGCCTCGGCCGAGGTCGAGGAGATCGAGAAGGAGCCCGAAGACGAGCCCCTGCGCCGCGCGCCGCGGCAGGCTCCGGCCCAGTTCTGGCGCATCAAGGCCGACACCTACTTGGGCATGGGGGTCTCCAACCTCATCGCCTGGTGCATCATGCTCACCAGCGCGGCCACGCTGCACGCGGCCGGGGTCACCGAAATCGAATCGGCCGCGCAGGCCGCGGCGGCGCTCGAGCCCGTCGCGGGCCCCTTCGCCAAGCTGCTCTTCGCGGCCGGGATCATCGGGACGGGCCTGCTGGCGGTGCCGGTGCTGGCGGCCTCGGCGGCTTACGCCCTGGGCGAGGCGCTGCGCTGGCCCACCGGCTTGGGGCGCAAGCCGCTGGAGGCCAAGGGCTTCTACGCCGTCATCGCCGCCGCCACCCTGGTCGGGCTGGCGATCAACCTCACCCCCGTCAACCCCATCGAGGCGCTGGTGTGGGCCGCGGTGGTCAACGGGCTGGTGGCGGTGCCGGTGATGGCGCTGATGATGCTGATGAGCTCGAGCCCCAAGGTGATGGGCCGCTTCACCCTCTCGCCGCGCCTGAGGCTGCTGGGCTGGCTGGCGACGGCGGCGATGGCCCTGGCGGCGGTGGGGCTCTTCGCCACGTGGGGGAGGTGAGCCCGTGGTGGAGGGCAGCGCCAACACGGTCACGGTCTCGAGCTGGGCCGAGCTGCTCGAGGTGCTCTACCGGGGCTCGTGGAACCCGCAGATCGGGCGCCACCGCCTCAACGTGGCCTTCCGCGGCACCGCCCGCGCCGACCACGGCCTCCAGACCAGCCTCTCGCGGCTGGTGGCCGGGCGCTCGTACGAGCTCGAGGCCCACGTCCTGCGGGCCTTCCGCAAGTACGCCTACGAGGCCCGCGTGGACGACGCGGAGTGGAACTGGCTGGCCCTGGCCCAGCACCACGGCCTGCCCACCCGCCTGCTCGACTGGACCTACTCCCCCCTCGTCGCGCTGCACTTCGCCACCCACGACCCCGCGCACTTCGAGCACGACGGGGCGGTGTGGGCCGTGGACTTCGCCCGCACCAACGCGCTGCTGCCCGAGGCCCTGCGCCGGGTGCTGCGCGAGGAGGGCACCCCGGTCTTCACCGCCGAGATGCTCAGCCGCGTGGCCCGCGGCCTGCGCGAATTCGACCGGCTGGGCGAGGAGGACTTCGTGGTCTTCTTCGAGCCGCCCTCCCTCGACGAGCGCATCGTCAACCAGCAGGCCCTCTTCTCGCTGGCCTCGAGGCCCGACCTCGACCTGCGGGAGTGGCTCGAGGGCCTGGGCGAGCGCTCGCCCGGGGCCTACCGGCTCATCCGGCTCCCGGCGGCGCTCAAGTGGGAGGTGCGCGACAAGCTCGACCAGGCCGGCGTCACCGAGCGGGTGCTCTTCCCCGGCCTCGACGGGCTCTCCCGCTGGCTGACCCGCTACTACATGAAGCGCTGAACCCCGAGGCGGCCGCGCGATCAGCACCGCCTCAGGGCAGCCTCAGTGGGGGCGGGTTAACTCTGCGTGAGCGTGACGGAACATGGAAGATGACCGAAATCCGAAACTGCCCCCCGGAAACGCGCCCGAGCCCGAGGCCGGTCTCGAGGCCTACTGGCGTTTCCTGCTGCTGGAAGCGCCCCCGCTGAAGCTGCTCGAGGCCTGGCCGGAGGAGGGGGAAGGGCCCGGCGAGGGCGGGGAATTCGACGACCCCTGCCTCTACCTGGGCTGAACCCCGCCATGACCC
>NZ_QXDL01000337.1:0-2716 GCF_003574345.1 Calidithermus terrae | reverse complement strand
GCGGGCGGGTGGGCGTACAGAGCGGGCCGGGCCGGGGCAGCGCCTTCTGGTTCGAGCTCCTCCGGGCCTGAGCCGGGCGCGCGCCGCGGTCGGATATACTTGGGCCAATGCCCCCCCTGGTCCTGCTGGTCGAGGACGACCCCGGCGACGTCCTGCTGGTCCGGCGCGCCTTCCAGAAGGCCGACCTCGAGGCGGTCCTCGAGGTCGTCGAAGACGGCGAGGCCGCGCTGGCCCGCCTGCGCGACCCGAGCCGGCCCTGGCCGAGGGTGGTGCTGCTCGACCTCAACCTGCCGAGGAAGAGCGGCCTCGAGGTGCTCGGCGAGATCAAGACCGACCCCGAGCTGCGGGTGCTGCCCGTGACGGTGCTCACCTCCAGCCGCGCCGCCGAGGACCTGCGGCAGGCCTACACGCTGGGGGTCAATTCCTACCTGGTCAAGCCGGTGGCCCTGCAGGAGCTGGTGGAGATCGTGCAGGCGGTGGATGTCTACTGGTTACACCTTAACGTCACTCCAAAGAGTTAGAATTGGCCTCGATGCCCCGCATCCTGCTGGTCGAGGACGACCCGGCCGACCGGTTGCTGGCCGAGCGCGGCCTGGAGCCCCTGGGCCTGGAGCTGGCCGTCGCGGAGACGGCGGAGGGCCTCGCCGAGGCCCTGGACCGCGCCGACTTCGACACGGTCGTCACCGACTACTACCTGGGCTTCGCCGACGGCCTGGAGGTCTTCCGCCGGGTCCAGGCCAGAGACCCTGACCTGCCGGTGATCATGTTCACCCTCAGCGGCTCGGAGGAGGTGGCGGTCGAGGCCATGCGCAGCGGCCTCGAGGACTACGTGCTCAAGACCCCCAGGCACCTGCCGCGGCTGCGGGCGGCGGTGGAGCGCGCGCTGCGCAAGCGGGCCGAGCGCCTGCGCTACCGGCAGTTCTTCGACGCGGTGCCCGTGGGGGTGTACCGCCAGGGGCCCGACGGGTGCGTGCTCGAGGCCAACGCGGCCTTCGCGGCCCTCAGCGGCTACGCCCCGCACGAACTGGCCGGGCTGGACGCCCGCCGGCTCTACCTCGAGGCCGACGAGCGCCAGCGCCTCCTCGAGCACCTCAGCGCCCACCCGGCGGCGGCGGCCCAGCGCCTGCACCTGCGGCGCAAGGACGGGCAGGTGCTGTGGGTCGAGGAGCACCTGCGGGCGGTTCACGGGCGGGGCGGGGAGCTGATGCACTACGAGGGCAGCGTCGTCGACGTCGGCGAGCGGGCCCGCCTGGAGGACCGCTTCCGCGCCCTGGTCGAGAACGCCTCCGACCTCATCTACGTCGTCGACGCCCGAGGCGTCATGCGCTACGTCAGCCCCAACGTCCGGCAGGTGCTGGGCTACGACCCCCTGGGCTACCTGCACCGGCCCTTCAACGTCCTCGACTTCGTCCACCCCGACGACCGCGCCTACGCCGAGGCCGGGCTCGAGCGCCTGCTGGACCGGCCGGGCGAGACCGTGGCCTACCGGGCGCGCATCCTCCACGCCTCCGGCGCGGTGCGCTGGGCGCACGTCTGGGGGCGCAACCTGCTTCACGAGCCGGCGGTGCAGGGGGTGGTGCTCAACGTGCGCGACGTCACCGAGGAGGAGGAGGCCAAGCGGGCCCTGCGCGAGAGCGAGGCGCTCTTCCGCACCCTGGCCGACACCGCGCCTGCCCTGATCCTGGTGTGGCAGGAGCACCGCGTCGTCTACGCCAACCCGGCGGTGCTCGAGGCCTCCGGCTACACCCTGGAGGAGCTGCAGGCCCGGCCCTTCTGGGACCTGGTCCACCCGGAGGACCGGGCCACCGTCCGCGAGCGCGGGCTCGCCCGGCTGCGCGGCGAGCCGGTGGTGGGCCGCTACCCCTTCCGCATCGTGCGCAGGTCGGGGGAGGCGCGCTGGCTCGACTACGCCGCCAGCCGCATCGAGTTCGGCGGGGAGCCGGCGGTGCTCGCGGTCGCGCTCGACATCACCGAGGCCCAGGAGCACCGGCTCGACCTCGAGGCCCTCGCCCGCGTGGGCAAGGCGCTGCGCCGCTCCGACCGGCTGCGGCCCATGCTCGAGGCCGCCCTCGACGAGGCCCTCGCCCTCATGAACACCCCCGCGGGCAACCTGCTGCTCTACGACCCCGACCAGCGGACCCTCGAGGACTACGCCAGCCGGGGCTGGGTGGCCGACCTCCCCCTCCCGGCGACGCCCGTGGCCTGGGCGCAAAGCCTCTCCGGCCGGGCGTTGCGCGGGCGCGAGCCCCTCCTCGTGCGCGAGCTCGCCGCCGACCCGCGGGTCTGGGAGGGCGTGCGGGGGCACGTCCCGCGGGGGTGGAGCGCGGCGGTGGTCCCGCTGCTGGCGGGCCCGCGGGCGGTCGGGGTGCTCACCGTGGCCGTCGAGCACCCCCGCGCGCTCAGCGAGCGCGAGCTGCGCCGGCTGGCGCTGCTGGGCGAGACCGTGGGCAACGCGGTGCACCGGGCCAGCCTCCGGCACAAGCTCGAGCGGCGCCTCGAGCAGCTCCAGTCGCTGCGCTACATCGACCGGGCCATCAGCGGCAGCCTGGACCTCGACCAGGTGCTCGGCGTCTTCCTCGAGCAGGTCATGCGGCTGCCCCTCGACGCGGCCGAGGTGCTGCTGTACCGCCGGCCGGAACAGCGCCTCGAGGCCGTCGCCGCGCGGGGCCTCCCGGAGGCGGGGGGGAGCGGCCGGTCCGTGGCGCTCGGCCGGGGG
>NZ_QXDL01000336.1:0-2723 GCF_003574345.1 Calidithermus terrae | reverse complement strand
GGGGTGGCCGTCGCGCGCCGTGTCGGCGGCGGGGATGGGGGAGTCGAGGGGTATGGCGTAGTAGCGCTCGCGCAGCCCGGGGTCTACCGGCGCCGCGGCGGCGCGGGCGACGGCCCGCAGGGTGGCGCCCTCGCGCAGGAACAGGGCCCCGGTGCGGGCCCCCAGCACCGTGGCCCCCTCGCGCGTCGCGGCTTCACACACCTCCTGGGGCGTGGAGGCGCGCGCCAGCGCGGCGCTCACCGCCTGCAGCGCCTCGGCCCGCCGCCGCGCCTGGCGCTCTTCCTCGAACAGCCGCGCGCGCTCGTAGGCGATGGCGGTCCGGTCGGCCAGGGCCAGGGCGAAGGCCCGCTCCCCCTCGTCCCAGGCGCAGGGCTCGGCGAAGCTCAGCGAGAGCACCCCGAACACCTCCTCCCCCCGCCGCAGCGGCAGGTGGGCGTTGGCCTCGACCACCAGCCGGGCGACGTCCGTGGCGAAGTGCGGGTAGCGCTCGAGGATGTGGCGGCGGTCGCGGTGGAAGACGGGCTCGCCGGTGCGGGCGGCCTCGGCGGCGGGGTGGAGGGCGTCGAGGGGGACGAGGCCGAAGCGCCGGGCGGCCTCGGCGTCGGCGTGGGTGCCCAGCACGTGCTCCTCCAGCACCAGCCCCTGCGGCGTGACCAGCCGCAGGCCGCCCCCGTTGGCGCCCAGGGCCCCCAGCACCTCCTCCAGCAGCACCTGCCCCACCTCCGCCAGGGTCTGGGCCCCGGCCAGCCTCGCGGTGACCTCCTGCAGCGCCCGCAGCCGCTCCTCGGCCCGCTTGCGCTCGTGGATGTCGATGCAGGCGCCGATGTAGCCCAGGAACTCGCCCCCCGGGGTGTAGCGCGGGACGGCCCGGTCCACGATCCAGCGGTATTGCCCGTCGTGGCGGCGCAGCCGGTACTCCATCTCGAAGGGCTCGCGCCGGTCGAAGGCGGTGGCGTAGGTCCCCAGGCAGCGCTCCCGGTCGTCGGGGTGGACCCCCTCGACCCAGCCGTTGCCCAGCTCCTGCTCGAGGGGGCGCCCGGTGAAGTTCAGCCAGCCGGTGTTGAAGTAGTCGCACAGCCCGTCGGCTCCGGACATCCACACCATCACCGGCGCGGTGTCGGCGAGGGTGCGGAAGCGCGCCTCGCTCTCGCGCAGCCGCTCCTCGGCCCGCCGGCGCTCGGAGATGTCGATCACGGAGATCAGCGCGAAGTCGCCCTCGGGGGTGTGCATCGGGTTGAGGCCGATCTCCACCGGGACTTCGCGGCCGTCCTTGCGCAGGGCGAACAGCTCCCGCCCCGCCCCCATCGCGCGCGCCTGGGGGTCGGCCAGGAACCCCGCGCGGCGTGAGCGGTGCTGCTGGCGGAAGCGCTCGGGCACCAGGCTTTCGACGGGCATGCCCAGCAGCTCCTCACGGCCGTAGCCGAACAGCCGCTCGGCCTCGGAGTTCGTCAGCACCACCCGCCCTTCACGGCTGACCATCAGCAGCGCGTTGGGGATGGACTCGACCACCCGCCGGAAGCGCTCCTCGGCCAGCTTGCGCTCGGTGACGTCGATCTCGACCCCCACCACCCGCAGCGCCTGCCCCTGCGCGTCGTGGATGACGATGGCCCGGCTGCTCACCCAGCGCACCTGCCCACCCGGCAGGGCCACGCGGTACTCGAACTCGCGCGGCCGGGGCCAGCCCTCCCGGAGGTTGGCCTCCACCATGGAGCTGATGCGGGGGCGGTCGTCGGGGTGGACGCGCTCGAGGAAGGCCTCCACCCCGCCCCGGAAGGTGCCGGGCTCGAGGCCCAGCAGCCGCTCGAAGCCCGCCGTCCAGTGGTGGGTGTCGCTCACGACGTCCCATTGCCACCAGCCCACGCCTTCGGGCTCCAGCTCGGGGGTCGGCAGGAGGTTGGGTCTTGGCTGCTCGGGCTTCACCTCCCCAATTATCCATCCAAGTTCCAGGCTTTTCATGGGATGGATCAGAGGTCGGTTCCTGTTCGGGGTGTTTCTTTGCGGGTGGGGAGGGGGTGTGTTGCGGTGTTTTGGTTTGGCGGTGTCGGTTCCGCCGTCAGGGGCCGGAGGGGGAGGCCATTCCACATGGCGAGGGCATCGCGGTACGCGACCCGGCGTACGCCGGAAACCTGCTCCCCCTGGCGGCCCCCGAGGGACTCCAGGTTACCGGCAAAGCCGGTATGGCCTACGGCCACCCCCTCGCAGACATGCCGCCGGGCCTCAGCGCCCGCGTACGCGGGGGTGCGGGCCGCACCTTGACTCGGCGGCATGCCCGTCTGCGCCACCCCGCCCACCCCCTCCCGCGTGAGCCGCGGGAACACGGCCGGGGCACGGCAGCGACCATCGAGCGGATGTCCCCTGGGGCGTGGGGCTGTAGTTAGCCTGCGGGCCGGGCACAACCCCAGTGGACGCTTAACCCCGATGGGGCGTCTTGCGTTTTGCGTTTAGCGTTTTGCGTTTAGCGTTTTGCGTACGACGTACGACGTACGACGTACGACGCACGACGCACGACGCACAACCCGCGCCCGGCACCGGGCGTCCGGCTGCCGACCGCCTACTTCCGCCCCGGATTAGGCGTCTGGTCCTCCTCGAGCGACTCGCGCTCCTCGGGGCTGAGGGCCCCGGTGCCGTCTTCGGGGCCGGGGCGTACGGGGATGCGGCCGCCGCTGGTCATCTGCCAGTCGGTGATCTCGAGGGAGGGGTTTCCGGCGGGGTCGAGGGAGTCC
>NZ_QXDL01000335.1:0-2757 GCF_003574345.1 Calidithermus terrae | reverse complement strand
GAGCTACCCCGTGCGAGCCTATGCCATGGCCCCAGCCCCTGAGGAGAACCCCGCGCCCCCGGAGCCCGGGCCCTGCACCCCCGAGGCGCTCGAGCGGGCCTTCCTCGAGCGCGGCCACCCGCTGGTGCTGGGCTTCGACGAGCACGGCGGGTTCTACGCCCAGGCGGGGGGCCTGCTGGAGTGGGACCCCGAGGGCGCGGCGCCCGCGGCCCTGCGGCTGGCCGCGCGGCTGGGGGTCGAGCTCCCCCGGGCCGGCGAGGGGGGGGCGCGGTGAGCCCGGAGCGGCAGCTCGAGGCCCGCCGCTCGATGCTGCGGGGCCTGCTGGCCTCCCTGCGGGAGGAGCGGCCGTGACCCGGGCCCGCCTGGCGCTGCTGGGCCTGGTGGCCCTCGTCCTCTACGCCCGGCTGAGCGCGCCGGCGCTGACCGCCGGGGTTGGCGCAAATCCCCGGCCCTCCCCGCCGGCGGCCGCGGCCGCCGGCGGTTCTCGTGCCCCGGAGGGGGAAACCCCCGGGGCCGTCAGCCTCCGCCGTCCGGATGAGACGGCGGAAACCGCCAGACCCTGGAATTTCTGCCGGGCACGCGTAGAATACGCCGCCGTTGCCGGGCGGCGCGCCCACCTGCGCGTGTCCGGGCGTGCAAATACACTCACTCTTCAGACTGGTTCGGGTATTTTCACCTATGCGGCCCCCGACGTGTGCAGCGGCGGGGGTTGCGCGGTAGACCTGGCGACCCCTGGCCCTTATACGGTGCGGTTCGACGGATGCGAGCCGGTCTACCTGGGAGGCTGAGCGCATGGACGACAAAGGGCAGACCACCAGGCGACCCAAAGGTTACCCCGGCCGGATGGCGTTCCGGGCCTTCACCGCCAAGACCACCGGCCGCAAGCGCAACCCGCTCGAGCAGCCCCAGCAGGAGCTGCTGGCCGTGGTGCTCTCCAGCGAGCGGGCCGCCCAGCGCGTCATGGAGTACGCCGGGGGCGACCTACGAAACCTCGACGGCTGCGACGTGCGCGACCTGGCCGGCATCCCCGACATGGGCGACGGGCGGGCGGCCCGCCTCGCGGCCGTGCTGGCGCTGATGGCCCAGTTCGCCGCCCCCTTCGCCGAGCGGGTGGAGCAGCTCGAGGCCGAGATCGCCGGCCTGCGGGCCAAGGAAACCGCCGCCCAGCGCAAGATCATGACCAGCGCGGCGTAAACCGCCGTCCGGTTCCGCCGGCGCCAACCGCCGTCTGTACTGGGCGGCGGTTTCTTCCTTTATGGGCGGATTCCGCCGGTCCATGCTGGCGGGGACATGGCCCGCCGCCTCAGCCCCAGCGACCCGCTCGAGCCCGGCAAGCAGTACGAGTTCGCCTACGCCGTCAAGCGGGGCGACCCCTTCGCCCTGGGCAAGAAGGGCCTCGAGGAGCACCTGAACCGGGAGTTCAGGACCACCCTGATCCGGGTGGACGACTGGGGCCGGCGCGACGGGCTCTTCGTGGTGCGCTTCCACGTCGAGGCGCCCCGGGCCCAGGCCCAGGGCTCCCCGCAGCCCGCGCTGGTGCCGGCGCTGGCGATCGTGGTCGGGGCGCTGGCCGCGGCCACCGTGGCCTACTTCGCCTTCCGGGTGGCGCTGGAGTTCCGCGAGGCGCTCGAGGTGGTGGGGCCCGGGCCCATCCAGACGGTGGGCACCGGCGCCGCCGTCGGCATGGGCGGGCTGGGCGTCTTCCTGGCCCTGCTGGGCCTGTCGCTGCTGTGGCCCAAGCGCCAGCGCGAGGAGACCGAGCTGCACACCCCCTTCGGGCGCTACCGCCGGCGCCGCGAGAGGTCGGGGCCGGGGGTGTCGCGTGGCTAGGCTGCGCAAGAAGGAGGTGTGCCGGGTCGTCTACTTCGACGAGCGCGGCCGCTTCACCCGAGACCCCGCCAAGGCGGTGAGAACCGCCACGGTGGAACACAAGCCCAAGGCCAGGCCGCGCGGCCGCCTGGTGCGCAAGGGCGGCGAGTGGCTGGACCTGGGCCCCAGCGCCGGCGGCAAGGGCCAGGCCCGGGCGGTCGTCACCCGCCGCGGCCGGGTGCTGGGCGTGCGCGTGCTGGACCCCTACCTCTCCGCCGAGCGCCGCAAGGCCCGGGCCGCCGGCGACCGGGCCACCCTCGAGGCCATCCGGGCCTACGAGCGCGACCTGGCCCGCCTGGTGGCCGCCGACCGGCTCGCCGAGGCCCGCGAGGGGCACGCCCGCCGCGTGGCGCGGGCCCTCGAGGACGCCCACCGCCGCGACCTCTCGAGCAAGGGCGGCCGGCGCACGGCCGCCCGTAACGCCCGGGTGCGCGAGCTGCGGGCCGGCCTCGAGGGCAAGGGCCAGGCCGAGCTGCTGGCCCTGCTCCGGCGCGAGGCCAGGCGCGACCGCGAGCTCGAGCGGGCGGTGCGGGCCGAGCTGAAGGCCCGCGGCCTCGACGCCGCGCCCAAGAGGAAGCGGAGGAAAGCCGCATGAGCGACAGCCGCGTGAGACTGCCCAAACTCAAGGAGCGCCCGGCCGAGGGCGCCGAGCCCGGGCCGGTGGCCGCCGAGGAGCCGGGCCGGCCCCTGGGCAAGGGGGAGCTCTCCCCCCTCCTGCGGGAGGCCGTGGAGTCCCAGCCCCTGCTGCAGGAGCCTGAGCCCGCCGGGCCTGCGGGCGCTGCAAGAGGGCGAGCGGCTGGAGGAACTGCTGGCGGCGGTGGGGGGCTTCGCCAGGGCCCAGCCGCAGCCCAAGCCCCTCCTGCTCAAGATCGCCCCCGACCTCACCTG
>NZ_QXDL01000334.1:0-2772 GCF_003574345.1 Calidithermus terrae | reverse complement strand
CGGGCGGTGGGCGGGGGTGGAGATTAGGTGGGGTCGAGCGGGATGAGCTCGGGCGAACCCCCCGGCTGGCCGGGGAACGGCCCGTTGCCGGGCCCGGGCTGTTGTTGCTGCTGCGGCTGCTGCCCCGGGCGCGGGAGCTGGTACAGCCGCCCGTCCTGGTAGATGAAGATCGGGCACTCCTGGGGCTGCTGCCCCTGGCCCGGCTGTTGCTGGGGCTGCTGCCCCTGCCCCGGCTGCTGCCCCTGGCCGGGCCCCGGCAGCGGGATGAGCTCCTGGGCCCCCTGGTCGGGAGGGCCCTGGAAGGGCGTTTGGAATTGCACAAGACGGGCCACGCCCGCCGGAAGGGCCGCGTAAGGGCTCGAGCCCTGCGATAGCCGCCCGGCGAAAAAGCCCGCCAGCGCCAGAGCCGCCCCGGCCACCACCAGACCGGCGGGCTTGAGCCACGAGTTGCGCACTGGGGTTGCCATGGTTCAGTGTAGGCGTCCTCGAGGGCCGCCTTCAATAAAACAAGGCACAGTGTTTGTGAAGACGCCGCGAAAATCCCACCGCCCAACCGCCCGGTTTTTCCATGCCTATGTCTACCACGCCCGACCTGCCGACGCGCAACAGCCGAAGGATGGATCGGGCTGGTATGAACGGCGGGCTCAGGGCCCGTGGCCCGTGGCTTGTCGAGGGCCAAGTCGTGTTGCGTTTTGCGTCTTGCGTACGACGTACGACGTAGGACATAGGACATGCCTTTAGCGTTTTGCGTTTTGCGTTTTGCGTCTTGCGTTCGGCGTTCAGCGTTCGGCGTAGGACGTACGACCCGCGCCGTGCCCCACGCCCGGCGTCCGGCGCTCGCCCCTTGACTTACACTAGACCCCGTGCGCTACGACCAGATCATCCGCAAAGCCCGCGTGGTGGACGGCTGCGGCAACCCCTGGTTCTACGGGGACGTGGCGGTCGCGGGGGAAACCATCGCGGCGGTCGCCCCGGCGGGGCAGCTTTCGGCCCGCGAGGCCCGGGCGGTGCTCGAGGCCGACGGCCGCGTGCTGGCGCCGGGCTTCATCGACATCCTCTCCCACTCCATCCAGCCCCTCATGCGCGACGGGCGCTGCCTGTCGAAGGTGACGCAGGGCGTGACCACCGAGATCATGGGCGAGGCCTGGACCCCCGCGCCGCAGGGCGGGCAGATCGCGCCGCGCAAGCTCGCGCCCTACGTGCCCGAGGCCTGGAACGAGCGTGTGCGCTCGTGGCGGCGCTTCGGGGACTGGCTCGAGGCCATGGCCCGGCGGGGCGTCTCCCCCAACGTGGGCAGCTTCCTGGGCGGGGGCACCCTGCGCGAGTACGCCTGCGGCATGCGCATGGGCAAGGCCAGCCGGGAGGAGCTCGAGGTCATGCGCCGCGTCGTGCGCGAGGCCATGGAGGACGGGGCTTTCGGGGTGTCCTACGCCCTCATCTACCCCCCCGACGACTACGCCGACACCGACGAGATCGTGGAGGTCTGCAAGGCGGTGGCTGAGCACGGCGGGATCTACGTCACCCACCTGCGCTCGGAGAGCGACCGGCTGCTCGAGGCGCTCGATGAGGCGTTGGAGATCGGGCGGCGGGCCAACCTGCCGGTGCAGGTCTATCACCTCAAGGCCTCGCGCGAGGACAACTGGCCCAAGATGGCCCGGGCCATCGCCCGCATCGACCAGGCCCGCAAGGCCGGGCAGGACGTGACCGCCGACGTGTACCCCTACACCGCCAGCGGCACCGGCCTCACGGCCATGCTGCCCAACTGGGTCGCAGAAGGCGGCGGGCTTTACGAGAAGCTGCGCGACCCCGCGGTGCGCGCCCGCGTCCGGGCCGAGCTCGAGGGCCCCAGCCCCGACGTGGACACCCGCTCCCGCGCCGAGCACGTCATGCCGGTGGGCTTCCAGAAGCCCGAGAACCAGGTCTACGTGGGCAGGCGGCTCTCACAGATCGCGGCCATGCGCGGCCAGGACCCTCTCGAGGCCGTCTTCGACCTGCTGGTCTCGGAGGGGCAGCGCATCGGCACCATCTACTTCAGCATGAGCGAGGACAACCTGCGCCTCGAGCTCTCCCAGCCCTGGGTCATGGTCTCCACCGACGCGGGCGGCTTCGACCCGGAGTGGGCGAGGGCGCACGGGCCGGTCCACCCCCGCGGCTACGGCAGCTACCCCCGCGTGCTCGGGCGCTACGTGCGCGAGGAAGGCCTGCTGAGCCTCGAGGAGGCCGTCCGCAAGATGACCTCCCTCCCCGCCAACCGCCTCTCCCTCTTCGACCGCGGCCGCATCGCCCCCGGCTGCAAGGCCGACCTCGTACTCTTCGACCCCGACGCCATCACCGACCGTGCCACCTTCGAAGACCCCCACCGGCTCTCGGTGGGCGTGGACGCGGTGTGGGTCAACGGGGTGCGGGTGCTCGAGGAGGGCCAGCACACCGGAGCGACGCCGGGACAGGTCGTGCGGGGGCCAGGCTGGAGAAGTGCGGCGAGCTGAGGCTCACTCTGTCTGGTAAGGCAGTGGCGGTTTGCGGTGCTGTGGTTTGGTGTCCCCCGCTCCGCCGTCAGGGGAGCGAGGGGGAGGCCATTCCACATGGCGAGGGCATCGCGGTACGCGACCCGGCGTACGCCGGAAACCTGCTCCCCCTGGCGGCCCCCGAGGGACTCGCGGGCATGCCGCCGGCCCTCGGTGCCCGCGTACGCGGGGGTGCGGGCCGCACCTTGACTCGGCGGCATGCCCGTCTGCGCCACCCCGCCCACCCCCTCCCGCGTGAGCCGCACAC
>NZ_QXDL01000333.1:0-2775 GCF_003574345.1 Calidithermus terrae | reverse complement strand
GCGCTTGGGCCCGCGCGGGGAGGGAGCCCGGGGCCAGCGCCGCCAGGGCCGCCAACAGGGCCCCCCACTGCCGCAGGCCGCCCCTCACGGGCGCACCTCCTTGGCCTGGGACTGCAGGGCCGCCAGCGCGAGGGCCTGGCGCAGCCCCTCGGCGCCCCCCTTGGGCATCTCCACCACCTGCACCTGCGGGTCGCTGAAGTCGCCTTTCCCCGACAGCAGGATGTAGTCGTGGCGGTAGCCCCGCACGAGGAGCACCCCGGCGACCCCCTTGCCCCCGACCTCGAAGGCGCGGCTGTCCTTGTGGCCGCCGTACAGCCCCAGCTGGGCCCAGCCCAGCTGGAACAGCCCGCCCGCCCGCGCGCCGTCCACCGCGTACAGCCGCACCTGCACCGGCGCGACGGCGTAGCACAGCCCCGAGCAGGAAGGGGGGTAGTTCCCCTGGTTGAGGTAGCCCTTCACCAGGTAGTCCCGCAGCACCGCCCGCACGGGGTCGGCCAGGCCGGTGACCAGGCCCTCGATGAACATGGGCTGGCCCCCGGTCACGTCGTTCAGGACCCCTTTGATGTAGTTGGCGGCTTCGGCCTCGCGCCACACAAGCCAGGGCAGATCGCCCGTGCTCCAGGGGATAAACACGGGCACCCGAGCCTGGGCGGTGATCTCTTCCCCCGCCACCGCCCCGCCCGACCGGTAGCAGACCTGCGCCCGCAGGGTGAAGGTGTGCATCCCGTTGTCGGCGGCCTGGAGGGGGCCGTAGGCCAGGGTGCGCTCGAGCGCACCCCCCGCCCACAGGTCGAGCAGGCCCCCGCGCTCGTCCCAGCGCCGCTCGGCGCGCACGCTGAGGCTGGCCTGCAGCGCCCAGCCCTCCACCCGCGCCCGCAGGGTGAGCGTGCCGGGCGCCCCCAGCCCCTCGGGGCTCGCGCTGAGCCGGGCCACCGGCCGCTTGGGGAGGCTGGGCACCAGCGCGGCGGGCAGCGCCGCGCACCTCGCCGCGAGGTCGGCCGGGGCCTGGGCGGCGGAAGCCGCCGCCGCGAGGACGAGCGGAGCCAGTAGCCGCAGCGCCCGCCGCATCAGCATCAGCGCACCTCCTTCTGGCGCCGCGAGGCCGCCTCGACGAGTTCGATGGCGGTGAGCAGCAGCGGCTTGAGCGACTCGGCCAGCGGGCCCTTGGGCTCGAGGAAGAGGTCGTTGCCCACCACGAAGTACAGCTTCTCCCCGGAGGGGCCGCGGAAGTAGGCCAGCGGCAGCCCCAGCCCGGTGAGGGTGGACAGCGCGTCGCCCTGCTCGCCGCCGCTGACCACCTGCACGTGCGCGCGCAGCCGCTCCTGCTCCCAGCCCGCCAGGGAGGGGCGCTCGCGGGCGTCGACCACGATCTTCACCCGCGGCCAGCCGGCCGCCTCGCCCGCGAAGCGCCGGGCCAGCAGGTCGTAGGCCCACGACATGCGCACGGGCGGGCCCAGCAGCAGGGCCTCTTTGGCCTGCTCCACCACCGGGCGGTACTCGTTGTAACCCGCCGGCCACAGCGCGTCGGCGGGTAGGGCGCAGGTGATCTCGAGCGCGCACAGCGCCTGGCGCACGACGGGGTAGACCCGGGCCAGGTCCTCGACGGGGTCGGCCTTGGCCGGCGCCGCCACCGCCAGCAGGGACACGACCGTCACGACGATGTTTCGCATGCACTCCTCCTAGCGCAGCAGCGCGCGGTAGAGGGCGTCGGCGTCCCACGCCGGGCCGCCCGGCACCCCCAGCCCCGGGGTGCCGGCCACCCGGGGGATGCGGTAGCCCTCCGGCACGCTCACCCACGACCAGTGGGTGCGCTCGAGGGCGTAGGGCAGGAAGTAGGGGGCCACCGGCCGCAGGCGCGGCAGGTCGGGCTGGGGGATGAGCCACGGCTGCTGCAGCACGATCTTGAGCTTGATGGGCACGTACCAGTAGCCCAGGGTGCGCTGGGCCTGGGCCAGCGCGTACTCGCCGGGGACCCAGCGGGCGGTGAGGTCGGGCACGGTGCCGAAGGTGAGCTGGTTCCACGCCTGGAAGAAGCTGGCGTAGCCGAAGGCCTCCTGGATGAGGGGGTGGCTGGGCGGGAAAAAACGCTTGAGCTGCTCCAGGCGCCACAGCCCCGGGGCGTAGGGCTTCTGCACGCCCGAGAGCCCCGAGGTGGCCGCCGCCGCGCGCAGGGCCTGCTCGAAGAGGCCCTCGGCGCACCCCGCCGCCGCCTGGCACAAGGGCCCGGCCACCCCGGCCAGCGGGCCCACCCGGCTGAGGGCCAGCAGGCTCTGGCCGTAGTAGGGCAGGCGCAGCCCGTCCTCCGGCTGGGGCAGGCGGGCCTGGCGCACGGCCTGCAGGATCGCCTGCAGCCCGCCGCGCAGCCGCGCGGGGTCGGGCGCGAGGTCGCCCACCGCGGCGACGACCGCCCCCGTCCCGCTGAGGTGGGCCTGCCAGGCCAGCGGGGCGAAGACCTCGAGGGCGCCGGGGTTGACCCGGGGGGCCAGCGCCTGCAGCACCTGCTGCTGGTACTCCGCCCCGTAGCGCCTGAGGCCGTGGTCGATGGCCCGGCGCACCACCTCGGCGGCGTGGTCCTCGTTGAACCAAAGCGGCTCGTCGGGGTAGCCGGGGGTGCACCAGGAGAAGCCCACCGCGTCGAGTTCGACGCAGAAGGGCGGGATGGCCATGATGGGCAAGAACTCCACCGACAGCCCGTCGCAGAAGTCGGCGGCGGGCACCTGGGGCAGCGGCAGGTAGGCCTCGAGGCGGTGCCACCCCGCGCTGGCGGGCGGGGTG
>NZ_QXDL01000332.1:0-2814 GCF_003574345.1 Calidithermus terrae | reverse complement strand
CCCCAACCCCTGGCGCGGCGGCCAACCCCCCGAGAACGTCCAGCGCCAAGCAGAGCGCTACCTCGAGTCCGAACCCCTCCCCCCCGAAGTGCGCGACCTGCTGCGGCGCTACTTCGAGCTCCCCGAGCAGTGAGGAGCGGTAAGCCGTCAGCCTTCAGCTATCAGCCCTCAGCCGTCAGTTCGTGGTAAACCCCTCCCCTTCCCTCCCCGCACGCGGGGAGGGTTTGTGGTCTGGGTCTTGAAGCGGTCGCGCTCGACCCTTCCCTCCCCACACGCGGGGAGGGTTTATCCCCCCAGCCCCCCTTGCTAAGGGGGGTGACAAGGCGTCCTGCGTACGACGTACGACGTAGGACGTACCACGTACGCCGCACAACCCACCCCCAGCCACCAGCCACCGGCCTACTTCACCTTATGCGCCTTCTGCCCCTCCGGGAACGTATAGCTCAGCCGCATCAGGAGGTCCTGCGGGTAATTCCCGAAGCGTCGGCCGAAGAGGTTCATCCCCCCCACGTTGCGGGCGTCGGGCTTGACGCCCAGGCGCACTTCGATGTGGTTGGCGTTCTCGAGCTTCAAGTCGGCGAGCTTGACGGGCGAGAGGGCCTCGCCGTCGATGAAGGAGCCCTCCGCGCTCACCTTCCAGCGCTTGAGCACGCCGTACTGGGTCTGGTCCTCGGGCCACCAGGCGGGGGTGAGGTTGCCGCGCTTGCCGCCGAAGTCGCCGGGGCTGGTCCAGGTGCCCACCTCCACCCCGTTGATCCACAAGGTGATGTCGGAGGGCCAGTTGTGGTCGTACTGCGGGGCCTCGGAGCAGACCTCGGCGGAGAGCTCGAGCTCGGTGGTGAGCGCCCCGCGCGGGACGTTGTTGGGGAAGGCGTACTCGACGTAGCCCTGGCCGAACCACAAAAGCTGGGCGAAGACGTGCTCGGGCTCGTAGAAGCTGCGCACGTCGTCGAGCATGCCGATGAACTTGCTGTCGCTGGCTAAGCCGCAGGTGGGCTTGACGTCGATGCGGTGGTAGTTGCCGATGGGCATGGAGATCTCCACCACGTCCTGGTCGGCCTCCACCGCCACGCCGGGCAGCTTGATGAGGATCTCGTCGTAGCGCTTGGCGACGAGCTTCTGCGAGCCGCGGGTGCCGGGGACGTACTGCACCACCAGCAGCCCGGCCTCCTCGAGCATCTTGAGGTTGGTGCTCACCGTGGAGTGGGCCATGCCCATGGCCTCGGCGAGCTCCGAGACGTTCATGCCCTCGTGCGAGAGCAGGCTGAAGATGAGCATGCGCGTTTCGGAGTCCAGCGCCCGCAGAACGGGCACGGCGGCTTCCCCCTCGACGGTCAGGCGGCGGTTTCCGGATGTTGGCACGCTAACCCCTCCCTCATTTGTTTCGATGTTACACGAAAAACCGAAACATTAGCAAACCCGCCGAAGGCGCTGTGGCACCACAGAAGATCCCTTGTGAACGATTCTCACATTTATTTCGCTAAATCTTGACACATTTCGCGTTGAGTTGTAATATTTCGCTACACACAAAGCACCTCCGACCAGGGTTTCCTGTGGAGTTCCCCATGCCTGATTCCCAGCACCCCAACCCCCAGCTCGAGCGCCCCCACTGGCGCGACCTCGGCGGGACCTGGCGCTTCGCCTTCGACGACGAGGCCCGCTTCGCCCGCCCCGAAGAGGTCGAGTTCGACCGCGAAATCCTGGTCCCCTACGCCCCCGAGAGCCCGCGCAGCGGGATCGGGGACCAGGGCTACCACCGCGCGGTGTGGTACCGCACCGCCGTGCGCCTCACCCCGCAGGAGCTCGAGGCCGGGCGCGTGCTGCTGCACTTCGGCGCGGTGGACTACCGCGCCACGGTGTGGGCCAACGGCGCCCGCGTCGCCGAGCACACCGGCGGCCACACCCCCTTTTACGCCGACGTCACCGACGCGCTGAAGGGCGACGTGCTCGAGGTCGTCGTGCGGGCCGAGGACGACCCCCACGACCTCGCCAAGCCGCGCGGCAAGCAGGACTGGCAGCGCGAGCCCCACTCCATCTGGTACCCCCGCACCACCGGCATCTGGCAGCCGGTGTGGCTCGAGGCCGTCCCCGCCACCCGCATCGCCAAGCTGCGCTGGACCCCCGACGTGCCCGGCTGGAGCCTGCGCCTCGAGGCCCGGCTCGCCGGCCCCCTCCCGGCGGGCCTGAGCCTGCGGGTGCGGCTGCGCGTGGGCGGGGAGGTGCTGGCCGAGGACCGCTACGCCCTCAGCGGCCCCCGCCTAGCCCGCACCCTCGCCCTCCCCGACCCCGGCATCGACGACCTGCGCGACGGGCTGCTGTGGAGCCCCGAGCACCCCCAGCTCATCGACGCCGAGCTCGAGCTGCTGCAGGGCGAGGCCGTGATCGACCGCGTGAGCAGCTACACCGCCATGCGCTCGGTGCGGCTGGAGGGGCGGCGCTTCCTGCTCAACGAGCGCCCCTACTACCTGCGGATGGTGCTCGACCAGGGCTACTGGCCCGAGGGGCTCATGACCGCCAGCGACGAGGAGCTGCGCCGCGACGTCGAGCTCACCCGCCGGCTGGGCTTCAACGGCGCGCGCAAGCACCAGAAGCTCGAGAACCCCCGCTGGCTGTACTGGTGCGACCGCATCGGGCTGCTGGTGTGGGACGAGATGCCCAGCGCCTACACCTTCGCCCCCGAGGCCTTGGGCCGCCTCACCCAGGAGTGGCTCGAGGCCATCGAGCGCGACTACTCCCACCCCTGCGTGGTGGGCTGGGTGCCCTTCAACGAGTCGTGGGGCGTGCCCGACCTGCCCACCCAGCCCACCACGCAGG
>NZ_QXDL01000331.1:0-2850 GCF_003574345.1 Calidithermus terrae | reverse complement strand
TCCCCGCCCGCGCCCTGCGCCCCTTCGCCTTCGACGAGGACTGGCGCATCCGGCAGGCGGTGGCGGCCAACCCCCGCCTGGACCGGCGCCTGCTGCGCCGGCTGGGCGAGGACCCCGACCGCGACGTGCGCAAGGCCGTGGCCGCCAACCTGCGCACGCCCCCGGCCGTGCTCGAGCGCCTGCTGGCCGACCCCGACGAGGAGGTGCGGCAGGCGGCCCTGGCGAACCCGGCCGCGCCGGGCGAGACGCTGGGCTGGCTCGAGCGCCTGCGCTCGGCCGACCCCGCCTTGAGCCCCGAGCTGCTGGCCCACCTCGCGCTGGAGAAGCCCTGGGCCCGCCGCTGGGCCGCCGCCCACCCCGCCCTGCCCGAGGCCGTGCTGGAGAGCTGCGCCAAGGACGCGGAGTGGCAGACCCGCCAGGCCGTGGCCCACAACCCCGGCACGCCCCCTCAGGTGCTGGCCCTGCTGGGCGGCGACCCCGACCACGACGTGCGCCAGGCGGTGGCCCAGCACCCCGCCACCCCGCTGGAGGCCCTGCGCGCGCTGGCCCAGGACGAGAACCCCGAGGTGCGCATCCGGGTGGCCCGGCGGCGGGGACTCGAGCCCGCGCTGCTCGAGGCGCTCGCCGCCGACACCCACTGGATGGTGCGGCAGGCCGTGGCCCAAAACCCCTCCGCCCCGCCCGAGGTGCTGCACCGGCTCTTCGAGGACCCCGACCGCGACGTGCGCCAGGCCGCCGGGGAGAACCCCGCGCTGCCGCTGCCGGCGGTGCGGGCGTTGTTCGCCCCCTTCCCCGGGGCCGGGGCTTCGGCGCTGGAGCTCTACCGCCGCATCCGCGCCGGGGGCTCCCCGGTGGACGCGGCCGTGCTGGCCCACCTGGGCCGGGGCGAGGAGTGGCCGCGCCAGCTCGCCGCCCGCCACCCCGACACGCCCCGCGCCACCTTGCTCGAGCTCCTCGCCGACGAGAACTGGCGGGTGCGCCAGGCCCTCACCCACAACCCCGCCCTGCCCCCTGACCTCCTCACCTGGCTGGCCCAGGACAGCGACGCCGACGTGCGCCAGGGGGTCGCCCTGCACCCTTCGACCCCGCCCGCCGTCCTGCTGGGCCTGGCCCAGGACGAGCACCTCGAGGTGCGCCGCAAGGCCGCGCAGAACCCCAACCTGCCCGAAGGGGCGCTGCTGTGGCTGCTGCTCGACGAGGACGAGGGCCTGCGGGCGGCGGTGCGGGCCAACCCCGCGCTCACCCCCGCCACCCTCGAGCAGGTGCGGCAGGTGGAGGCGCTGGAGCCGCTGGGGCCCGACCTGCTCGAGCAGCTCGCCCGCGGCTCGGCCCACTGCCGCCGCCTGGCCGCGGCCAACCCTTCGGTGCCCCGCGCGGTGCTCGAGCGCTTGGTCCCCGACTCCGACTGGCGGGTGCGGCAGGCCGCCGCCCGCAACCCGGCCACCCCGCCCGACCTCCTCGCCGCCCTGGCCGCCGACGCCGACCGCGACGTGCGCGAGGCCGTGGCCCGCCACCCGGGCGTGGGGGAGGGGGCGCTCGAGGCCCTGCTCGCCGACCCCGACGAGCTGGTGCGCCGCAGCGCCTGGCGCAACCCCGGCGCGGGCGAGGGCCTGCGCCGCTCCAGCCGGGAGCGCCTGCTGCGCGAGGGCTGCCGCTCGCGCTACGCGCTCAACCGCGCGGTGGCCCTGGCGCACCCCGAGACCCCGCCCGCCGAGCTGCGCAAGGTGCGCCACTGGGCCGCGGGGGAGTGGCTGGTGCGCTACGCCCTGGCCCGCAACCCCGCCGCGCCGCTCGAGGTGCTGCGCCACCTGGCGGCCTTCGACGGCAACCGCGCGGTGCGGGCGGCGGCCCAGGAGGCCCTGCGCGAGCGGGAGGCCCAGCCGTGAAGGAGCCCGCGTCCTCCGAGGCCCTCGAGCGCCGCTTCTCGGCCGCGCTGCTGCGCATCCGCAGCCGCTCGCCCTTCTTCGCCACCCTGGCCCTCTTCGCCCGCTTCCGCCCCTCCCGCGAGGTCGCCACCGCCGCCACCGACGGGCGTGACGTGTTCTACAACCCCGCCTTCATGGGCCAGCTCCCCGAGCGCGAGCTCGAGGGGGTGCTGCTGCACGAGGTGCTCCACGCCGCCCACCTCCACGTCGCCCGGCGCTCGCGCCGCGACCCCCGCCTGTGGAACATCGCCGCCGACATCGTGGTCAACGGCATCCTGCGCGACCACGGCTTCGAGCTGCCCCAGGGCGCGCTCTTCGACCCGGCCCTCGAGCGCTACAGCGTGGAGGAGGTCTACGCCCTGCTGCTCAAGCACGGCCACCCCTACGAGCTGCCCGGCCTGGACCTGCTCGAGGCCGCCCCCGCCGACGCCGAGGGCGAGGAGCGGGAGGGCTACGGCGACCCCGGCGACCGCAGGGGCCCGCGCGCTAAGGGCTTGGGCGAGGACTCGCTGAGCGAGGCGAGGAAGAGCGAGCTCGAGGCCCACTGGGCCCGCGCCAACCAGCAGGCCGCCACCCTGGCCCGCGGCGTGCACAAGGGCGACACCCCGGCCGGGCTCGAGCGCCTGCTCGGCGCCGCCAGCCCGCCCCGCCTCGACTGGCGCGCCCTGCTGTGGCGCTTCCTCACCGCCACCCCCACCGACTTCGAGGGCTTCGACCGCCGCTTCCTGGGCCGCGGCCTCTACCTCGAGGCCCTGCAGGGCCAGAAGCTGCGGGTCTACCTCGCCGTCGATACCTCCGGCTCCGTCGATGACGCCCAGGTCCAGACCTTCCTCGCCGAGGTCCAGGGCATCCTGCGCGCCTACCCCCAGCTCGAGGTCTGGCTCTACTACGCCGACGCCGCCCTCTACGGCCCCCACCTCCTCGG
>NZ_QXDL01000330.1:0-2861 GCF_003574345.1 Calidithermus terrae | reverse complement strand
GGATAAACCCTCCCCGCCGGCGGGGAGGGTTTATCCCCCCCAGCCCCCCTTGCTAAGGGGGGAACAAGGCGTCTGGCGTTTTGCATCTTGCGTTCGGCGTACGACGTACGACGTACGACCCGCGTCTTGCGTTTAGCGTTTTGCGTCTTGCGTTTGGCGTTCGGCGTATGACGTAGGACGTACGACGCCCGCCCCGCGCCCGGCGTCCGGCGCATCGCGTGCGACGTACGCCAAAGAGCCCCGCAGAGGAACGCCGAACTGCATAAAAATGATGTATACTCACTGCGCGAACCGCAGAGGAATCATTATGGCGAGCAAAGAACAGCGTCATCGGGCTATTCAGGAAATCATCTCCCAGGAGAATATCTCCACCCAGGCCCAACTGGTGGACCGCCTGCGCAAGCGCGGCTACGACGTGACGCAGGCCACCGTGAGCCGGGATATCAACGAGATGCGGCTGGTGCGGATGCCGATGGGGCGCGGGCGGCATAAGTATGCGCTGGCGGCGGTGACCCTTGCGGAGGACGTGGAGGAGGAGCTGCGGCGCATGTTCCGCGAGATGGTGCGCGACGTGGACCGGGGCGAGAACATCCTGGTGCTGCGCACGGCCGACGGGCACGCGACGGGCATCGCGCTGCTGCTCGACCGCCTCACCCGCGACGAGATCGTGGGCACGCTGGCCGGGGAAGACACCATCTTCATCGTCACCCGCAGCGTCAAGGACGCCGAGCGGTTGCAGGACGACCTCGAGAGCTACCTCGAGTGACCCATAGGCCATGCTTGAACTCGCGAGCAAGGCCTTCCTGACCTTCTTCGTGGTCATCGACCCCGTGGGGGTGGTGCCGATGTTCATCGCCCTGGCGGGCAACCGGCCGCGCTCCGAGCAGGTGAACATCGCCCGCAAGGCCATTCTGGTGGCGGGCGGGGTGATCCTGTTCTTCGCGCTGGTGGGCGGGCCGCTGCTCGAGCACCTGGGCATCAGCCTCGAGGCGCTGCGCATCGCGGGGGGCATCCTGCTGTTCCGCATCGCCGTGGACATGGTCTTCGCCCAGTGGGAGCGCGAGACCAAGGAGGAGCAGGACGAGGCGCGTGAGCGCTCGGACGTCTCGGTCTTCCCGCTGGCCATCCCCCTCATCGCCGGGCCCGGCACCCTGGCGAGCGTGCTGATCCTGGCGGGCGAGTCGCGCGAGGTGGAGGGCGGGCTGTGGGTGGTGCTGGCCATGACCGCGGCGGTGCTGGTGATCACCTACTTCTTGCTGCGGGCCTCGAGCCGCCTGCGCTTCCTGCTGGGCCGCACCGGCATCAACGTGGTGACGCGGGTGCTGGGCCTGCTGCTGGCCGCGCTCGCGGTGCAGTACGTGGCCGACGGGGTACGGGCTTTCCTGGCCTGAGCTGGCCCTAAGCAGGCGCCATGGGATATGGTGTGCCCATGCGCCAGAACATCCCCGGAACCTCCCCCTACGAGCCCGTCGTCGGCTACTGCCGGGCGGTGCGGGTCGGCCCTTACGTGCACGTGGCGGGAACGACGGCGGTCGGACCGGACGGAAAGCTGGTGGGCGTGGGGGACGCCTACGCCCAGGCCCGCCAGATCCTCGGCATCATCGAGGGGGCCCTCACCAAGGCCGGGGCCAAGCTTTCCGACGTGGTGCGCACCCGCATGTACGTCGTGAACATCGAGCGCGACTGGGAGGCGGTGGGCCGCGCCCACGGCGAGTTCTTCCAGGGCATCCGCCCGGCGGCCACCATGGTGGAGGTCAGCGGCCTCATCGACCCGGAGATGCTGGTGGAGATCGAGGTGGACGCGATCGTGCAGGAGGCGCTATGAAGGTGGCGTTCATCGGGTTGGGGGCGATGGGCTACCCCATGGCGGGCCACTTAGCCAAGCGCTACGACACCCTGGTCCACAACCGCACGGCCGCCAAGGCCGAGCGCCACGCCCGGGAGTTCGGCAGCAAGGCGGTAGGGCTCGAGCAGACCGCCGAGGCCGAGATCATCCTCACCTGCGTCCCCGTCTCGAGGGACGTGGACGAGCTCGCCCACGCGCTGCTGCCGCACCTGCGCCCGGGGACGCTGTGGGTGGACCACACCTCCGGCGAGCCCGAACTGGCTAAGCAGACCGCCGCCCTGCTGGCGAGCAAGGGCGTGAGCTACCTCGACGCCTGCCTCTCGGGCGGGGTGGCGGGGGTGGTCAACGCCAGGGCCACGGTGATGTGCGGCGGCAGCGAGGCCGACTTCGAGCGGGCCAAGCCGGTGATGGGGAGCTACGCCGCCAAGATCGTGCACGTGGGGCCGCTGGGGGCAGGCCACGCGGTCAAGGCGGTGAACCAGGGCCTGCTGGCGGTCAACCTGTGGGCCCTGAGCGAGGGCATGGCCGCTCTGGCGAAGCAGGGCATCAACCTGGGGCTGGCCCTCGAGGTCATCAACGCCTCCTCGGGCCGCTCCAACGTCTCGGAAAACCTCTTCGGCCAGCGGGTGCTCAGCCGCGAGTTTCCCAACACCTTTGCCTTAGGGCTCCTGGCGAAGGACATGGGCATCTGCGTGAAGGTGCTCGAGGCCGCCGGCACGCCCGCCCCCCTGCTGCGCCAATTGCGCGAGTTCTTCGAGGTCGCCAAGCACGAGGTCGGCTCGGCCGACGTGGACCATACGGCGGTGGCGAGGCTGCTCGAGCGGTGGGCGGGGGTGGAGATTAGGTAGGGTCGATGGTCGAACGCAGGACGCAAAACGCAAGACGCCGGTCGTACGTCCTACGTCGTACGCGATACGCCCTGTTGGGATAAATCATCCCCTGGGGCTGTGACCGACCCGACAGCTAACTACAGCCCCACGCCCCAGGGGATGATTTATCCCAACAGGGCGTATCG